>JAYVZU010000411.1:0-4108 GCA_043783075.1 Rhodanobacteraceae bacterium | reverse complement strand
CTTCCCACTCATCGCAAAGGCGCGATGAATGGGGCACCCACGGATTGATGGCAGGTTAGGGAGTGACTTGTCCGTTGAAGGTGGTGCAGGAATCTACTGTGCCGCTGGTTAGGCCGGTGCGGAACCACTGTTCACGCTGGGCGCTGGAGCCGTGGGTCCAGGATTCGGGGCTTACGGCTCGGTCGGCCATCTTTTGCAGGTGATCGTCGCCTACGGAGGCGGCGGCGGAGAGGGCCTGGGTGATGTCGTCGGGGTGGATGATGCCGCGCTGCTCGGTGGAGTGGGCCCAGACGCCAGCGAAGCAGTCGGCCTGGAGTTCGAGGTCGACGGAGAGGTGGTTGCGCTGGCTGGGCTGCTGCTGGGCGAGCCGGGTCTCGCGACCTTCGATGCCGAGCAGCTTTTGAATGTGGTGACCTAGCTCGTGGGCGATGACGTAGGCCTGGGCGAACTCGGCTGTGCTGCCGCCGAAGTGCTTCAACTCGTCCCAGAAGCTGAGGTCAATGTAGATTTTCTCGTCCTGTGGGCAGTAGAAGGGGCCAGTGGCGGCCTGGGCCTGTCCGCAGCCGGAATAAGTGGCGTTGCGGAAGAGGACCAGCTTGGCGTGGCGGTACGACTTCCCTTCCTGATCGAAGATTCCGGTCCAGGTCTTTTGCGAGTCGTCGAGGACGAAGCTGATGAGCTGGACATCGCGATCTTCGCCTGCGGGATGAGCACGCTGGGTTGCGGGCTGGGCGTCGTAGGACTGGGTCTGCTGGGGTTGCGGCGATCCACCACCCGAGAGGAACGAGCCGAGAAAGTTATGCCCGGTGACGAGTGATATGACGAGCAGCAGGATAAAGCCGATGATGCCGATTCCGCCACCACCGCCGCCGCCGGAGAAACCGCCTCCGCCTGAGCTATCGCGCCGGTCTTCAATGTCGCTACTTACACCGCCTGGGGTCCAGTCCACTGTTGCCTCCGTTGTTAGTTCCCATGGGTGAGTCTATGGGATTGGATGCAGGTCTGCCAGAGCACGGCGCGGACCGGAGCGGCTCCCCCGATTGGGTCATTACCTGTGGAGCCAAAAGTGGGAGGGTGTTGTAACGATTGTGACATCTGGGAAGTAGGCTGACGTTACGGACTCGAATGAACTTCATCCAACCGGAGATACATATGACGATGAACACCTTCACGAATGTGATGCGGAACCTTTACAACGATGAGTCGGGCCAGGACTTGATTGAGTATGCTCTGGTAGCCGGAGTCGTCGGTCTTGGCTGCGTGTCTGCGATGTCTGGGCTAGCGACCGCGATTGTGAACTCTTTCACCGGAATGGGCACCACGCTGACTTCCAACGTGTAGTCAGCGAGTGGAACTCTACCGCCCAGGACGATAGTGCTCTAGTCTGGGTAGATGGGTTCCATTCGTAAACCGAAGCTTGGACAGAATTTTCTGGTAGATGACCAGGCGCGTCAGCGAATTGCCGACACTCTGGGCGATTTGAGTACGCGAACCGTGATTGAGATTGGCCCCGGCCACGGGGCGATCACGGATATTCTGGCGGGACGGGCGAAGCGGCTCGTCGCGGTGGAGTTGGATCGTGCACTCGCACCGGAGCTTAGGTTTCGCTTTCGCGAGCAGCCGCAGGTCGAGATCGTCGAGGCGGATGTGTTGTCGGTTGACCTGGGGCAGTTTGCCGAGGCCGGCGAGACGGTAGACGTGGTGGGCAACCTGCCGTACTACATTACTTCAGACATTCTGTTGCACCTGTTCGCCGCTGCCGCCGATGGCAAGCTGGGACGCGCTGTCTTGATGATGCAGCGGGAGGTTGGCGAACGAGTTGCGGCGGCGCCGGGGGTCAGGGACTACGGGCTTCTATCGGCAACGACACAGATGTACGCCGAGGTGGAGCATCTGTTTACGCTGCCGCCGAGCGCGTTTAGTCCGCCGCCGGATGTTTTCTCTTCCGTGGTGCGACTGCACTTTAGGCCGCGATTTGCAGAGCTTGGCGTGGATGCCAAGGGGTTTGATCAGTTTCTGAAAAAGGCATTTGCGCAGAAGCGTAAGACGCTTAAGAACAACCTTCAGTTTGCGGGGTACACGACCGAGGCGCTGGCAAAGGGTTGGCCGGAGGGTTTGGCGGCGCAGGTCAGGGCCGAGGGGGCTTCATTAGAGGCGATGGCAGCGTTGTATCGAGGGCTTCGGGGGTAGATCGGACCCGTCGTTGCCGCGAAGAACAACTACGGAGATTCTGGCTTCGCTAGAATGACGTGTCCGAGGGACATCGCTAGTGGGCGGCTGAGCTGGCTTGAAGGAGGCCGTTGGCGCGTTTGCGCACGCGGTCCATCACCTGGACATCGTCGATGAGCGATTGCAGGACCTGAGCGATCGTTCCGACTTCGAGGGCACGTCCGTTACTCACGTTATCGGCGAGAATTGAAAGCTCGCGGTCCAGGCCGAGGCGGTCGAAGCGATGCTTTTGCTCGATGGTGCGGCCCTCGTCGAGCGTCTCAGCAATGCCCTGGAAGGTGTCGGTGATGGTGGCTATAGCCTTGTTTTCGGTGTAATTGTAGGTACACTTCTCGGTGCCGTCCGGGCTGGTGTAGGTGATGGTCTTTGCACCGGTGTTGGCGATGTTCTTCAGCTTGGATTCGCAGCTTTGGAGGTGGTCGGAGTTGCGTGCCCGTTCGAAGAGCAACGTGGTGGTTTTGACGGACAGGGTGATGGGGCGGGTCGTCTCGAATGCCGGACCGGGGGCCGCCGGGTAGGGGGAGTACTTAGACGAGGGCGTCGAGGAGATATAGCTGGCCGCGTAAGTGCCACTGCCGTCCGCGTGGAGGGTGAAGGTGTAAACCGGGACCGGCAAGCCGACTCGCTCGAAGTGGAAGATGAGCAGGGGTTCGGTGGACGTCTGCGCACCGGCTCCTGCGGAGAGCGACACGAGTAAAGACAACAGAAGGCCGCGAGTAATCATTGCAGAACTGCTGCGCGAACGGTGGTCGGGCGGGGCTTCGGGCTCGTCTGGATTTCGGTTTGCGCGGTGTGTAGGTGACAGATTGCGATGGCGAGGGCGTCGGCCGAGTCGGCGGAGTTGGGGGACTGCTCCAGCCGCAGCAGGCGCTTGACCATGAACTGGACCTGCTCCTTAGCGGCAAGGCCGTAGCCGACCACAGCGGATTTGATCGAGAGCGGGGCGTACTCGGCGACCGGCTTGTTGCAGGTGGCGGCGGCCAGCATCGCGACTCCGCGGACCTGACCGAGTTTGAGCGCAGACTTGGCGTTGGCCGCGAAAAATACCTCCTCGATGGCGACCACGTCGGGGTCGTGAAGCTCGATTTGAGCGATGAGTTCTGCGTAGACCTGTGCGAGGCGCAGCGGCGTTGCGTGTTTCTTGTTCAGTCGGATGGTTCCGTCGGCGACGTGAATCAGGTTCGAGGTGCGGGCCCGCTCGTCAAGCTGGACGACTCCATAGCCGGTAAATTCCGTGCCGCAATCGATTCCAAAGACTCGCATGGGGTGAGTTTACCGCAGGTGACGCTTGCGAAGCTTATAGATTCAATGACTTCTCAGCGGATTTGGGCGTAAGAGCAGAATGCCCGCTTCCCTGTCGGGAGAGCGGGCATCCGGTCGGTTGACTGTTGAGATTGACCTGAGGCATCCACACTCGGATGGGCCTCGGCGCGGAACTTCTGCGAACGCCAGGACTAGAGCGGGATGCTCTAAGCCTCAGTCACCTCACGTACCGTTGTGCACAACTTACTGTCAATTTTCATAGGCTGGACCATCCTCCTTTCCCGTGTCCCTAGAAAATAACGGATGGCGGGCCAGACGTCAAGCGACTGCTATTTCAGATAGGCGCGGACGAGGTCGATGATCTCTTCGCCGAGGTCTGGGGTGAGTGGAGCGGAGCCGCCTCCCAATAGATGGATCCGGACATGGTCTTCAAGAACTTCGGCCATGAGCGAGTTAATGCCTCCACGTACGGCTGCGAGCAGCATCAAAACCTCCGTACAGTCATGTTTGTCGCTGAGGGTTTTGTTGACTTTTTCCATCTGGCCCTGGATTCGTTTGACTCGGTTGAGCAGTTTGATGCGGTCTTTGCTGGGCTGCATGGGCTTTCCTCTAATTT
>JAYVZU010000410.1:0-4122 GCA_043783075.1 Rhodanobacteraceae bacterium | reverse complement strand
CGAAGAAGCTGCGGTTTGGGTATGCAAGCCAGTCGAGCGATATGCCGTTCTCGGTGCAGGTGACGGAGAGCCTGAAAGAGGCGGCGGCGCAGTTGGGCGTCGACCTGCTGATTCTGGACAATCAGTATGATGCGCAGACAGCGCTGCTGAATGCGGAAGAGTTTGTACGCAATCATGTGGATTTGGTGATCGAGTTCCAGGTGGAACAGGAGATTGCGCCGATGATCGCGGATAAGATCGCCGGGGCCGGGATCCCGCTGATCGCGATTGATATTCCACACCCGCACGCGACGTATTTTGGCGTGGATAACTACCGGATTGGCGTTGAAGCTGGCGAGTGTCTTGCGGATTACTCGATTGCGAACTGGGGCGGCAAAGTAGATTGGACCCTCGGGCTGGATTTGCCGGAAGCCGGAAACCTCGTGCAGAGTCGTATTACGGGGTCGTTTGAGGGAGTGAAGTCGAAGATTCCTGATCTGCCGGTCGAATCGTTTGTGCGGATCGACGGGCGCGGCGTTCGGGATCGCAGCTATAAGGTGATCGCGGACTTCCTGCAACGGCACCCGAAGGACAAGCACATCCTGGTTGCGGCGGCGACGGATACGAGCGCGCTGGGAGCGCTGGACGCGGTGCGCGAACTGAAACGCGAGAAGAACGTCGTGATTGTGGGTCAGGACTGCATTCCGGAGGCGCTGGCGGAGATCCGGTCCAACAAGTCGCCACTGATTGGGTCGGTTTCGCATGAGACGAGCTCGTATGGGCCAAGTCTGCTGCATCTTGGGTTGGCGATCTTGCGCGGACAGACCGTGCCGCCGTATAACTATGTCGCGCACAAGATGGTAACGCGGGAATAGAGCAAAAGCGGTACGCAAAGGTCGCCGAGTAGGACAGACAACGGCGAAATACTGAGATTCTTTGCTTTGCTCAGAATGACCTCAGAGAAGGTTGGAAAGTGAAGCGTTTCCAGAGTTAGAATGAGACGTCTCAAAAATAGCAGAATGTTCACATTAGAAATTGTTGCGCTATTGATTATACAGGCGATATGACTATGATGGACAGGCACTGAAACTCAACAAACTTGCAGTAGCGGGGATGGCGAAACCATGGCGGCAAACGGCACACTCAAATTTCTTGAAGATCGTTGGGACGAGGCTGTTGCCTCCAAACTGGATGCACCCGAGCTTCTGCGGTATCGCTCGAACCTGCTGGGTTCCGACCTGCGCATCACCAACTTCGGCGGCGGCAACACCAGCTCGAAGCTCGACCAGGTCGATCCTGTCGATGGCCTGACGAAGAAGGTTTTGTGGGTGAAGGGATCAGGCGGCGACCTTGGCTCGATCAAGCGTGCGGGCTTCGCGACGCTGTACATGGATAAACTGCTGGCGGTCGAGAACGCGTACAAGGGCGTTGAGCTGGAAGACGAAATGGTGGATATGTATCCGCTATGCACGTTTGGAAACAACCCCGTTGCGGCTTCGATCGACACTCCGCTGCATGGGTATCTGCCGTTCCCGCATGTGGATCACCTGCATCCGGACTGGGGTATTGCGCTGGCCGCGTCATCGAACGGCAAAATCAAGATGGATGAGTTCAATGCGGAGTTTGGCCACAAGCTGGCCTGGCTGCCGTGGCAGCGCCCGGGGTTTGAGCTGGGCATGATGCTGCGCAAGATCGTAGAAGACACGCCGGGTTGTGATGGCGTCGTGCTGGGTGGACACGGCCTGTTTACGTGGGGCGACACGCAGCGCGAGAGCTACTTGAACACCGTCACGATCATCGACCAGCTGGGGCAGTTCATCGCTCGCCACGCTGCGGATTCAGCTCACAAGCCTTTCGGCGGTGGTGTGACGAAGACGCGTGAGGACCGCGATGCTGTGGCGCTGAAGATTATGCCGCACGTTCGCGGTCTGGTATCGCGCAAGCAACGTTGGATTGGCTCGTTCAGCGATCTGCCGCAAGTTCTGGATTTCGTGAACTCGGCCCACGCGACAGAGCTTTCGCACCTGGGGACGAGCTGCCCGGATCACTTTATCCGCACCAAGATTCGTCCGATGTTCATCAAGTGGAATCCGGAGGGCGACGCAGCGGAGCTGCCCGAACTGCTGGAATCTGCCTTGAAGACCTATCGCGCGGAGTATGCCGAGTACTACACCAAGCATGCACTCCCCGACTCGCCGGCACTGCGCGATGCCAGCCCGACGGTTGTCTTGATCCCCGGCGTGGGCATGTTCAGCTTCGGCAAGAATAAGTCGGAGTCGCGAATTACGGGAGAGTTCTACATCAATGCGATTGGCGTGATGCAGGGCGCGGGCGCGCTGGGCAAGAACACCAATTGCGGCGAAATTCCGCAAGCTGGTCCGGCTGCCGGACCGAACGAGTTCTCGGCGTTTGCGAACTACGTTGCTCTGCCGCCGAGCGAGGCTTTCCGGATCGAATACTGGAGGCTGGAAGAGGCGAAGATTCAACGCCAGCCAAAGGAGAAAGAACTTAGCCGCCGCGTTGTGCTGGTAGTTGGTGGAGGATCAGGCATTGGGCGCGAGGTTGCGCTGCTGGCTGGTGAGCGTGGCGCACACGTCGTCGTTGCAGACCGCGACTTCGCTGGCGCACAGTCTGTCGCCGAAGAGGTGAAGGCTGCTTACGGCAAGGAAGTCGCCGTGGCGACCGCGATCGACATTACGAGGCGCGACACAATCAAGGCTGCTCTCGATGCGACCCTGAAAGCCTTTGGTGGTTTGGACATTCTGATCAATACCGCGGCAATCTTCCCGGCCACTCTGGATGGGATTATCAATGACGCTCTGTGGGCCGTGACGTTGGAGATCAACGTGACTTCGAACTACAAGCTGACGGATGAGGCATCGACGGTGTTTGCAGCGCAGGGCATCGACGGCAGCATTGTGCTGACGAGCTCTGCGAACGCGGTTGTGGCGAAGAAGGGCAGTGAGGCGTATGACGTATCGAAGGCGGCGTTGAGTCACCTGGTGCGCGAGCTTGCGGTGACCTACTCGCCCCTTATCCGCGTCAACGGCATCAGCCCTGCAACCGTCGTAAAGGGCTCGACGATGTTCCCGCGCGACCGCGTGATTGCTTCGCTGAAGAAGTATGGCCTGCCATTCAACCCAGAGGATACGGACAACGGTCTACGCAACGAACTGGCGAAGTTCTATGCCAAGCGCACCCTGACGCACAACCCGATTGACCCGCGCGATTGCGCGCAGGCGATCATGTTCCTGGCTGGACCGCTGACGCCTTGCACGACCGGCCACCTGATCCCTGTGGACGGCGGCCTGGTTGAGGCCTTCCTGCGGTGAGCTCGGTTGGAAATTCGGAACAGCATGCAGCTCTCGCCGCCGCAGGTCTGGTAGCTGTAGACCTGGGTGCCGAGAGCTGTCGTGTCTCGCTCCTAAGCTGGCGCGACGGCAAGCCTGTCATCACGGTGGTTCACCGTTTCCCGAACGCTCCAAGCACGGTGGACGCTGACGGCTCGCTCCACTGGGACCTCAAGATGATTGAGGACGGCGTGTGGCTAGGGCTGGAGCGCGCGGCGAAGATGGCGCCCGAGGGAATTCGTTCGATCGCGGTCGATGGCTGGGGCGTGGATTACGTTCGGGTAGGCGACGACGGCCTGCCGCTCGCAGATCCCTATTGCTATCGCGATATCCGGACGGTGGCGGCGGAAGACTATCTGCACCGACACATCAGCGCAGCGCGTATGCACGAGATTACTGCGGTTACGGCGTTGCGGATTAACACGCTTTACCAACTGCACGCGGACCGCCTGACGAACATGCCGGCGGGTCGTGGTTGGATTCAATTGCCGGAGTATCTGATGTACAGGATGGGCGGCCGGCCAGTCTCTGAGCGGACACTGGCGGCGCATACGCAATTGGTGGATGTCGACAAGGGAACATGGTCGCCGGAGATCTTTACCGCTGCGGATTTAAATATTGAGCAGGCTCCCGAAATTGTGGAACCAGGCACGGATATTGGGCAGGTCAGCGGATCGCTGGCGGAGTTGCCGGCGTTTCAGTCGACACGGGTGATTGCTCCGGCAACGCACGACACAGCTTCAGCGATTGCCGGGATTCCGGCGGTTGGAGATGATTGGGCGTATATCAGCTC
>JAYVZU010000409.1:0-35967 GCA_043783075.1 Rhodanobacteraceae bacterium | reverse complement strand
CGCTTGTATTCTGCGTGATCTGCTCGGAGCAACTGAAGCCATCGGAGACGATCAGTGTGTCTTGTGCAGCGTCACGAACCGCTGGCAGCAGGACACGGTTGCCGAGTATCTGAGATATTTCGTACTTATCCTCTTCGAATCCGAACGGACCAGCCATACCACAGCAGCCGGAGTCGAGTAGCTTTACGTCTGCGCCAGTCCTTCGAAGGATCGCCATCTCATCGTTCATGCCGCTGGTCGCGCGGTGATGGCAGTGGCCGTGGACGATGATCTTTTCCGAGACCTGCGGTGGCGTCCAGCCGGGCGCAAACTTTACCAGAAATTCGCTCAGCAAATAGGTACTGTCTCGTAGCTTTGCAGCGCGTGGATCGTTGGGGAGCAGGTTGCAAAGCTCGTCACGGAAGACCGAGGCACAGCTCGGTTCCAGAACTACGATTGGAAGTCCGGCTTCAAGCTGAGGTGCAAGTTCGTCGAGGATGTTGAGCAGGTATTGCTTGGCCGTCTTCAACATGCCGAAGTCATAGAGTGGACGTCCACAGCAGAGATGTTTGCGTGGAATCGTAACGTCGAAACCAGCTGCCTGAAGGACCTGTTCGGCAGCCAGCATCGTCCCCGGGTGAAAGTAGTTGTTGAATGTGTCGGCCCACAAGATGACCTCCTTGTTGCCCTTGGATTCAGGCCGAGGCTTGCGTGAGTAAGGCGACGCGAAGCGTGGGAACTTGCGATTGGGGTGGATGTGTAGTTTGGACTTGAGGAGCGTGCGGATGCCGGGGGCGTTGTTGATCGCGTTGACCAGCCACGGGGCAATAGAGGAGAGGCGGGCAAGGCGGTCGATGCGGCCGAAGGCGTAGTGGGCAAGCGGGCGTTTGGTGTGCTCGAAGTGGTGGGCCAGGAACTCGGCTTTGTAGGTGGCCATGTCGACCGAGACAGGACACTCGGATTTGCAGGCTTTGCAGGAGAGGCAGAGGTCGAGCGACTCCTTGACGGAGGCGTTCTGCCATTGGTTAGGCAGAACTTCGCCCTGCATCAACTCCCAGAGCATGTGGGCTCGGCCGCGGGTGCTGTGCAGCTCTTCGCCGGTGGCCATGAAGCTGGGACACATCGTTCCGGCATCGGTTTTGCGGCAGGCTCCAACTCCCACGCATCGCAGCGCAGCTGAGGCTAACGACCCGCTATCTTCGGGGAGCGAGAAGTGCAGCGGCGGGTTCCACGGCTTATAGTCGTGCCCTAGACGCAGGTCTTCGTGCGGTTGGTGCCCGTCGATCAGCTTGTTGGGGTTCATACGGTTCGCAGGGTCCCACGCATGTTTGAAGTCACGGAAGGCCTGCATCAGCTCGGGGCCGAACATCTTGGGGAGCAGCGCGCCGCGCGCCTGTCCGTCGCCGTGTTCGCCAGAGAGAGAGCCGCCGTGCGCAAGGGTGATGTCGGCGGCGCAATCGATGAACTTGCGGTAGTTGAGGATGCCTTGTTCGGTGACCAGGTCGAAGGTGAGGCGAGTGTGGACGCAGCCCTCGCCGAAGTGGCCGTAGATGGGGCTGGTGTAGCCGAACTCCTGCATGAGCGCGGCGATCGCGCGGAGATAGCTGCCGAGCTGACGCGGCGCGACGGCTGCGTCTTCCCAACCTTCCCAACCGAAGATGCTTGGCGAGGTCGCGGTTGCGGGGGTGAAGGCTGCCGCTCCGAGGCCCGACTCGCGGATGTGCCAGACCCGCGCGGCTTCGGCTTGGGAGTAGATGCGAATGTCGCGCGCGGTGCGGAGTTGCAGCAATTCCGCCGCGAGTGCAGAGGCTTTGGCGTCGGCTTCGGCCTGGGTGTTGCCGCCTAGCTCGGCGAGCAGGAAGCCGCGACCTTCGGGTAGCAGGTGGATGTCACCGAGCAGCTTGCCTTTGCGGCGGAGAGCTTCGAGCAGGAGATCGTCCATGCCTTCGAGGCCGATGAGTGGATGCTCGAGCAGGTTCGGAACCTGGTCGGCGGCGCAGAAGACGTCATCGTAACCGATGCCGAGGAGCGTCCGAAACGGTGGCGATTGGACCAGCTTGAGAGTCGCGGAGAGTATGACGACGCAGGTACCTTCGCTGCCGACGAGAGCCTTCGCGACATTGAAGCCGTTTTCTTCGAGAAGGTCGTCGAGGTTGAAGCCGGAGACTCGACGCGGGATTTTGGGGAAGCGTTTGCGGACTTCGGTGGCGTATTTGTCGCGGATGGATTTCAGTGTTGCGTAGAGCTCTCCGACACGTCCGCCGGTGGCGATTTTTGCCTCGAGTTCGGCGGGTGTGGTGGGGCCTACAGTGACGCGGGTACCGTCGTAGAGGAGGATGTCAAGTGAGTGGATGCCATCGACAGTCTTGCCGCCGAGCAGGCCGTGGACGCCGCAGGAGTTGTTGCCGATCATGCCCCCGAGGGTGCAGCGGGAGTGGGTGGCAGGGTCGGGTGCGAAGGTGAGGTTGTACTTCTCGGCGGCATCGCGGACGCGGTCGAGGACTGCTCCGGGTTGGACGGTCACGGTCCGGTTGGCGGCGTCGATCTCTCCGATGTGGTTCATGTATTTGGAGAAGTCGAGGATGACGGCAGTGTTTGTCGTCTGGCCGGCGAGGCCGGTGCCTCCGCCGCGAGAGAGTAGTGGGGCGTCGAACTGGCGGCAGATTTCAACGGTGGCGATGACGTCGGCTTCGTCGCGGGGGATGACGAGGCCGATGGGCATCTGGCGGTAGTTCGAGGCGTCAGTGGCATAGAGAGCGCGGGAACCGGCGTCGAAGCGGACCTCGCCGCGGATGACGGTGCGGAGGGCGGCTTCGAGCGACTGCGTGGCCGGGAAGGTCTCGTGGGCGCGGGCGTGTGAACTGGGCAGGATGGTGAAGGGTGTCGTGGACATTCAGAAGAATGGTATCGCGTCGGGAGTTCGAGGTCTTAACCTCCTCCCCCTTAAAGCACGCAAAGTCAGGATGTAAAGGAGTTAAGTCCGGACTTGGAGCGCTGGCGTGATCATGGGTGGGGGTCGGAAATGGTTGCCGCCACTCCTTACGGAGGACAGGCAAAGGCAAGGGCAAAGGAAGAACGCAGAGGTCGCTGAGGTTGCGCAGATGTCGCTGAGGGAGGGCGCGAGAGACTGAGGTGTCACCAAAGGTATCGGGGCTCTTCGACTTCGGTTGGCGCAAAGTGCGCGCCAGCCTTCGCTCAGGATGACCCACAATTAGTGGGGATTCGATGTGGTGAGGATGTCTTGCAGCTTCAGGTAGACGCCATTGGTCCAGCCGAAGCCTACTACGTTGCTCTTGTACCCCGCGGCTACTTGTACGTTGGCGGAGCCGCTGGCTACGTTGTACTTCTCGCGGATGGTGCCGTCGCGGAGGAAGTTCTCGAGGACTGCGGCGTCGAACTTCTGGGCGATGCGGGCGGCGTCGTCGTGGAAGCCGGCTCGGTTGAGGCCGTCGACTGCGATCCATGTGGTGGGAGCCCAGCCGAAGGGGGCATCCCACTGGACGCCAGATGGAACATCGGAGAGGGCGATGCCGCCTTGATGCTCGAATAGGTTGAGATGGGTTTTGACGGCGGCGGCCTGGGCAGGTGTCGCGGCACCAGCCCATAGTGGGTAGAAGGTGCTTAGGAAGTGATAGGTGGACTGGGTTTTGGTGGTGAAGTCGTAGTCGAAGTAGAGGCCGGATTTCTCGTTCCAAAGATATTTGTCGATGGCGGCGTGGCGGGTTCCGGCGCGTTTGGTCCACTGCGCGGCTTCGGCTTTGCGGTTGAGGAGTGTGGCGAAATGGGCCATATCCAGCTCGTATTTGAAGAGCAGGCTGTTGAGGCAGACGGGGGCGTAATTGGCGGTGGAGCCAGAGAATGGGCCGAAGCGAAAGCTGGTATCGAATCCGGATTCGCGCATGGCGCGGTCGCTGCTAAAGAACGCCGCGGAGAGGCGGTGGCCATCGACTACTGCCTGCGCGCAGACATTGGAGGACTTGATGTCGCAACTGGTTTTGGCAAGGTCGCCGGAGTCGGGGACCAGGTACTCGGGATGCTGCGTGGGGTGGGCGAGGAGCCAGCGGATGACGTCGGGGTAGTAGGTGGAGTCGTCGGCCATCTCGGGCACCGGGCCGGGGCCAAAGTCATAGTAGCGGGCGAGGCCGGTGGTGCCGGCTCGATGCTCTTTGGAGGTCCAAAGCGCATAGTCGCGTTGCGCATAGGCGTAGGCGCTGGCCAGCCACTTTTGGTCAGGCTGGGAGCCAGGATGCTCGTAGACTTCGCGGATCATGGAGGACAGGAATGGCGGCTGCGAGCGGGTGAAGAAGTAGGTGCGGTTGGCGTTGAGGATTGCGCCGTAGTGTTCGATTTCGAAGAAGAAGTTTTCGACCATGCCGCGGGCGAGATCCATCTGGTTGTCGTGGACGAGGCCGAGGAGGATGAAGTAGCTGTCCCAGCCATACATCTCGTTGAACCGGCCGCCGGGGACAACATATTTATTGGGTAGATAGAGCAGGCCTTCGACGGGGAGTTCGGAGGTGCGGATCTCGTTGATATGGTGGATGACGCGGGGCAGGTGGCGAAGGTCAACGTGGCAGGTGTCGTGCATGGCGGCCACGGCGTCGGGCGTCGGGAGGTCGGCCGGCAGATACAAAACGGGCGTAGTCTGGACCTTGAGATCGGCGACGGATTTGCACTCCGACATGGAGCGCGAGAGGGTGCTCCAACCGTTCGTAATGTATTGGCGGATGGCGACCTGATCTGCTTCGGGATCGTGCGTTTGCGAGGTCGCTGCGAGCGGGATAAGAAGGGCTAACGGAAGGAGTCGAGAAAGGCGCATAGGGGGCTCGGAGGATTCAAAAAAAATCCCTGGCTTGGCTGAGGTCCAACTGCCGGGCCAGGTTAGGAGGTAGACTACCGGACGCTGGCAACCCAGCTTGCGTAGGGCGGCAGCGTGATGTTTTTGAGTGAGTGCACGGACTTGAGTGAGGCATCGTCCGCCGCGAGAGTTTTGACGGTGGAACCGGTGACGCCGGTGCCAGCGAGGTCGAGCGAGATGGTCTTTGGCTCGGCGGTGAAGTTCATGGCGACGACGACGGCTGGACCGGTGCCGGTAGAGCGCACGTAGGAGAGGACGTCGGGGTTGGAGGCATCAAGCATGGTCTGCTTGCCGTCGCGGAGGGCAGGGAGCTTGCTGCGAAGTGAAGTTAGCTGCTTGAACCAGTTGAGTTCGGAGTTCGAGTCCTTCATTTCAACCTCTACGTTGATGGTCTTGTAGCTCGCCGAGATCGGAAGCCATGTCTTGGGATTGGTGCTGAAGCCAGACTGCGGACCGGTGGTCCAATGCATGGGCGTGCGCTCGCCGTCGCGACCCTTCTCCTTGGGCCAACCGGTGATGCCGATGGGGTCCATCACGTCTTCTTTGCGGGTTGGTGTGGTGGTCGGCATGCCGAGTTCGGCTCCATAGTAGGTGAGGGCAGTGGCCTTGCTGGTGAGGAGCACGGTGTGGAGAACCTTGCTGATGAGGTCGTTGTGAACGCCATCGCCGTAGCGGTCGATGGAGCGGACATTGTCGTGGTTGTCGAAGACGAAGAGAGGCTGGGATCCATGCACTTGGGTCTGAACTTCTTCGATGCGCTGGCGGAAGTTGGAGGCGTTGAGCTTGTCGTGGTCGCCGTGGAAACCGATAAGGAAGTCCATGGGAATCTGGAGCTCGTCCTGTGCTTCGCCGCCATACCATTTGTTGAGCTCGGCTGTGTTGGGGAGATAGGTTTCGCCAATAAGGACGCGGTCGCCACCGTAGGAGTTGATCATCTTCCGCATGCGACGGATGACGTCATGAACCTCTGGAAGGTTGGTGGTGTAGATCTCCTGCAGGTTAGGGTCGCCCTGGGCGTTGGTGCCTGCGAGAACGGGTTCACTGCGGAGCTGCTTGTCTTCAAAGAGGGTTGGGATGGCGTCGAGACGGTAGCCGGCAACACCGCGATCGAGCCAGAAGCGCATGGCGTCGAAGGCAGATTTTTCAACGGCAGGATTGCTCCAGTTTAGGTCGGGCTGCTGCTTGTAGAACTTGTGGTAATAGAACTGGTGCACGGCTGGGACCCACTCCCAGGCAGAGCCGCCGAAGAGGGACTCCCAATTGTTGGGCGGGACTACTTTTTTGCCTTCGAGGTTGGTCTGGACGTACTTTATCTGGAAGTCGTTGACGCCGGCGGAGTCGGCCGGGATGCCGTCATGCCAGACGTACCAATCGTGCTTGGGATTGGAGCGGGAGCTTGCGGAATCGATGAACCACTGGTGCTTGTCGGAGGTGTGGTTGAGCACCATGTCGAGGCAGACGCGGATGTTGTGCTTCTTGCCTTCGGCGACCAGATGCTCCATGTCGGCGACGGTGCCATATTGCGGGTCGACCGATACGTAGTCGGAGATGTCGTAGCCGAAGTCGATCTGGGGAGAGGGGTACATGGGGGCGATCCAGATGGAGTTGACACCGATGCCCTGGAGGTAACTGAGGCGGGAGGTGATGCCGTTGAGATCGCCGATGCCGTCGCCGTTGGAGTCCTGGAAGGAGCGGGGGTAGATCTCGTAGATCACTGCGTGTTTCCACCATGTGTCTCCTGTGGGCTGGGCAGCCGCTGGGGCTGGAGCGATGGCCGCGATGGAGAGCACCAAGGCCAGAAGGGGCAGGGTGACGAAGTCTAGTTTGATATGCCGCAAACGAACGCTGGCGAAGAACGATGATGCCATAGAGATCCTCCGGGACGACGAGAGGAACTATAACATTTGTATGTATGATTTAGCCAAACTGACATGACAATTAGCTGATATTGGACTTGCTGATGGCCAATAATAGTGGATTTCCACAGGTTAGACCATCGTAGGATGGGCTTGAAATGCCAGCAAAATGACTGATTTATGCCGATATTGGCTCAGTGAACCAGTTATCTATGGAATGTCATTACCGAATTGCGGATAGATATGAATATTTGTCATATAAAAGTCTTGACAGGTCGATTCGTGGATTAGTACTGTTACCCGGCAATCAACATCACGCTTTGATTCGATACCAAACTTGGTTTCGGATTGCGGCGACCGTGATTTGCCGTCCGATACTCGTTGGCGGCTCAGGGCGGAAGGTGGTTTGAGGGCGAAGAGAAGAGCAGCACTTAAGGAGGAGTGACATGAGTCAAAACTTTGTGCGACGTGCCCGATTGAGTTTGATCGCGGGTGTGATCGTCGGGTTGCTGGCGTGTGGGCAGAGCGCAATGGCGCAAGCTGTCTTCGGCCAGATTCAAGGAACAGTTACAGATCCAACGGGAGCGGCGATTCCTAACGCGACGGTGACGGTAACCGACGTGGCGAAGGGAACGACGGTTACGTTGACGAGCAATGCGGTGGGTGAATTCACGGTCGAGCATTTGATTCCAGACTCGTACACGATCAAGGTGACGGCTGCTGGTTTCCAGGCCTATCAAATCAAGGCGCTGCCGGTTTACGCCGATACGTCTCCGAAGGTGAACGCTGTTCTTGCGGTTGGAGAACAGTCTCAGACGATTGAAGTCAATGCTGCCGACGTCCCTCAGTTGAAGACGGACCGCGCGGACGTTGCGACAGTCTACACGGCTCAGGAGCTGACCGAGCTACCGATTCCGGATCATAACTTCACTAATCTGCAGCTGTTGCTTCCGGGCGCGGTTCAGTTGGGATGGGCACACGCGGCTTCAGAGAATCCGCAGGGCTCGAAGCAGATCCAGATCGATGGCCAGGCGTTTGGCGGTGTGAACTACACGCTGGACGGAACGGATAACCAGGATGCGATTCTGGGAATCATCGTCATCAATCCGAACTCGGAGTCGATGTCCGAGGCGAAGATTGCTACGCAGAACTTTGATGCGGAGTTCGGCAAGGCTGTGGCGTCGGTTCAGACGGTACAGACGAAGTCGGGTTCGAACACGTTCCACGGCACTGTGTTTGATAACCGCGAGAGCAATGCGAATCTGGCGCGCGACCCGTTCACGGTGTCGAAGGCGGCGGGGTATCCGCACGGCTTGAAGAACCAGTTTGGTGGTTCCATCGGCGGCCCGATCTGGAAGGATAAGGTCTTCTTCTTCGGGGATTATCAGGGTGTTCGGCAGAAGGTAGGATCTTCTGGAATTGGTACTGTGCCTTCACTGCTTGCACTGCAGAGCTGCACGGGCGCGTCGAATGCCTCGAATGGTTCTCCGGGTTGCGACTTCAGCCAGTATGCAGCTTTGGGTCACCAGATTTACGACAACTCGACCGGAGCTCCGGTCGCTTATGCCGGCAACATCATTCCGTTGAGCCGACTTTCGCCTGCAGCGGTCAACCTGTTCAAGCTTCTGTTGAACGGCAAATACACCCCGAACCGCAGCACGGCTGCGAACTCGAACGGTCTGACGAATAACTTCGCCGGCACCGGTACGGGCTCGTTCAACAGCAACCAGTGGGATGTTCGCGGTGACGCGACGATCAGTGGTCGTGTCCACATCTTCGGCCGCTTTAGCCGCTTTACAGATACGCTTGCTGGCGCCAGCTTGTTTGGACCTGCGGGTGGACCTGGCCTGGGTATTGCTGGCTTCGGCGGAACGTCGCTCGGTGCCAACGATTCGTTTGCGGGTGGTACCGACATCTCGATCAACTCCAAGTTGACGACTGACGTCCGCCTGGGTTATTTCCGTTACAACATCACGACTGCGAAGAACGATCCGGGCAACACTAACCTGCCGATCATCGGCGAGAACGTCAGCGGCTCCACGGCTGCTCTGACAGTCCCGACGAACTACGGTACACCGAACCTGCAGATTGCTGATATCGACCGCGGCAATGCGAACGATGGTCCTGGCAACGGACAGAATACCGGCGCTCAGTTCGGCACTGGCCTTAACATGAACCACTGCAATTGCCCCTTGAAGGAAAAAGAGGATCAGTTCCAGGTGGTGAACAACTGGACGAAGACGATCGGTACCCACTCTGTTAAGTTTGGTGTCGACCTGCGCTACGCCCGTAACCTGCGTGTACCGAGCGACGCGGATCGTACCGGTGTGAACAACTTCGGAAACGGTCCTACGTCGAACGGAGCTAGCGGCGGTCTTGGCTTTGCCACGTTCATTCTTGGCGACGTCACTTCGTTCAACCGTTACACCAGCGCTTCTGCATCGGCGACGAACGCAAAGGAATTCCAGCCACGTGACTTCTTCTACGTGCAGGATACCTGGCGTGCGAGCAGCAAGCTGACGTTTAACCTTGGCGTTCGGTACGAGTACTACGCTCCGGAACGGGTGAACGGCACTGGTAACGGTGCGCTGCTCAACCTGCAGACCGGCTTCATCAACGTTGCTGGTCGGGGTGGATTGCCCCTGAACATGGGCGTCGCCGCTGCCAAGAACGCGTGGAATCCGCGTCTTGGTGTGGCGTACCAGTTCAACGACAAGACTGTTGTTCGTATGGGCTATGGACGCAGCTTCGACCTGGGTGTCTTTGGTTCGACGTTCGGCCACGTTGTGACACAGAACATCCCTGTTCTGGCTAACCAGTCGCTGACTGGTACGGGCGGAACGACGAGCTACGCGTTCAATCTGTCGGACCCCTCCAACAACAACGTACCCGGTGTGGTTGGTGGACATCCGGCAAATGCAACCAGCCCGCTGCTGGCATTCCAGTCGCCAGCAATCAATGCCAACGGTGGAATCGCAATCAACGCGGTTATTCCTGGCTCCAACCCGCTTACCACGATCGGCCAGTCGGTCAACGTGAAGGCCCGTCCGTTTACGGAGCGGCTGCCGACACTGGACGCCTGGAACATCTCGGTCCAGCGCTCGCTCACTCGTAGCCTGTCGTTTGAAATTGCTTACGTCGGCAACAAGGGCACACACACGTTGAGCGATGGCGATGGTAACAACACTAACCCGAACGAGTCTGCAATCACGCTGCCTGGTAATTACAGCTCGATCAATGGTCTTGCGCTGCACTACGACAATATCCCGGCAGACGTTGCCGCGATCTCGACGTTCTGCACTGCGACACCGTCTAACTGCAAGTCTGGTGTACCGCTGTCTGGTGCCTACCAGGGTGCAACCAGCAACCCCACCTTGCTGCGTCGCTATGTTGGCGGATCTCTGCCGGCTTGCGGTGGCGCGTGCAACTGGAACCAGGACATCAGCTACTACGGCGATGACCAGGACAGCCACTACAACGCCTTGCAGATGAAACTGACGAAGGCCATGACGAAGGGTCTCAGCATTAGCACGAACTACGCGTATCAGCGTGGTACGGATAATGCGAGCGGCTTTGCGACCTGGAACAAGCAGGCTGTGATCGGCAATGACGGATCCATCCGCCGCAACTCGTTTACGGCCTATGGAATCTACAACCTGCCGTTCGGTAAGGGACAGATGTTCCTGGGGAACGCGAACTCCCTTGCAAATGTAATCGTAGGCGGTTGGGAGTTTACCCCGACGTTCGTGTGGCAGAGCGGCTTGCCGTTCTCGCTGGGCGATTCCGGATGCGGTTCGTTTACGCCGGGCAGCGCACCTTGCCGTCCGAACGGAAACGTAAGCAGCATCTCGTACGGTGTGAAGGGTACACCGGGTCAGGGTGTTACGTTCTTCAGCCCAGTGATTAGTGCGGCGGATATTGCAGCGGGTCGTAACCTCTGCAATGCGACGTCGATCAGCGGTGGCTTTACCTGCGCCGGACTGGACCAGATCGGAAACATCAACCGCAACACCGCATGGGGTCCTCACTTCTTCAACGCCGATATGTCGCTGATGAAGAACACGACCTTCCACGAGCGGTATGTCGTGCAGCTCCGCATGGATGCTTACAACGCGTTCAACCATATCAACCTGGGTAATCCGAACGGCAACATCGACCAGTCTGGTACTGGCTCGATTGGTGGCGGTCCTTACCCGGCTGGTGTTGGCGGAACGACGAACCCACGTCAACTGCAGTTCACCATTCACTTGCAGTTCTAACGAAGTTGAACTTACGGGCGGGTGGGAGGAGTCGTATTATCCTTCCATCCCTTGTTTTTGTGGGCGTCGGTTAGATTCCGACGGGCAGTTGTTCGACTCAATACAACTACTGAGATTCTGGCTCCGCCAGAATGACGACGTTGGGTGATCTTTACCGGGGGCAGGCAGATTGATGGTGCTGGGGGAAAAGTTTGGGCTGGTGCTGGGGATCGCAGTTGCGGCGATGGTGAGTTCTGGTGCCTGGGCGCAGGGTGTGGCGCAGATTGATGATCCGGCAGCGATCGTGAAATCGCTGCGCAGGAGTGTCGACACGGGTCATACGGAGGTGGCTTTGGCAAAGATTGAGGAGCTGCAGGGGCAGGGCAAGACGATTGCTGGCCTGAGCCGTGTTCAGGGGTTGGCGATGTATGCCAAGGGTGATCTGCGGGGGGCGGATAAAGCCTTTGCCGCAGCGTTGAAGGACGACGCTGCTGATACGGAATCGGCGCAGATGCGGGGGCTTACACTGTTCCGGCTGGGGCGACCTGCGGATGCCATTCCTTTGTTGGAGGCCTCGCGCGGGACCACTGCCACGGACAAGGCTGATCCGAATTATGTGTTGGGGCTCTGCTACATGGATGCACGGCGGTATGACGATGCGCGTCATGCGTTTGCGGCACAGTATGGGTTTGGTGGCGACAGCGCGGCAGGGTATCTGGTGACGGCGCGGATGTTGTTGCGGCGGGAGTACCTTCCTGTGTCGAAGACGTTTGCCGAGAAGGCATTGGAACTTGACCCAACGTTACCGCTGGCACATGAGTTGCTGGGCGAGATTGCGCTGGTGGGAAACAAGCTGGGCGAGGCGATTGCAGAGTTGGAGACGGAGCGCGCGCACAATCCGCTGGAGGGTGCAGTGTATGACCGGTTGGGCGACGCGTATGTAAGGGCGGGGAAGTACGACGAGGCGCAGCGAAGTTTGCAGGAGGCCGTACTTCTCGAGCCGAATGCTACCGGACCGCTGATTTTGCTGGGCAAGACAATGTTGAAGAAGAACGATCCGCTGGCCGCGGCGACTTATCTGGAGCGCGCGGTGAAGATGGACCCGGCAAACTACATGACGCATAGCCTGCTGGGACAGGCATACAGGACGATGGGGCGGCAGGACGATGCAAGCCGCGAGAACGCAGAGGCTCAGAAGCTGCAGGGGGCTACTGAGCCGAAGTTGGAGAGTCCAAAGTGAGAGCGGCAGTCTTGTTGTTTGCGTGTTGCCTGGGGGCGCAAGCGCAGATGACGGTTCCGGCAATTGGGACCGTGAGTGCACCCGCGAAAGGCGCAGATACGGACCTGATCTATCAGTCCGCTGGAACCAAGCGGATGGCGGAGAGGCTGCGTGCGGCGTTTGCTGCGACGGATTGGAAGGTCGATCCGAACAAGCCGGTTGAGCGGGTGAAGTACTACAGCGGTATGCTGGCGGGAAAGCAGATGTCGTTGGTGGATGACACTACGGTTCGCGAACAGCTAGCGCGGGAGATGCTGTACGCGGGCGATGCGGAGAGCGCGGTGCGGCAGCTTGAGGAAGTAAGGCACCGTTGGGAGCGAGCGCACACGGCGATGCCTGCGGCGGGTGTGAAGGATCTGGGTCAGTGGCTTGCGATTGCGTTTCTGCGTATGGGGGAGCAGGAGAATTGCGCGGGGATGCATGGGCGTGGGGCTTGCCTGTTTCCGCTGCGAGGGACTGCGGTGCACCAGATGCCTCGCGGGGCGCAGGGCGCAGTGCGGGAGTTGACTGCGTTGTTGGAGGCGACGCCGACGGATGCGCAGTCGCAGTGGCTGCTCAACGTCGCATACATGCAGCTCGGGCGGTATCCCGCGGAGGTGACGAAGCGGTGGTTGATACCGGAGACGAAGTTTGCCTCGGAAGCCAGCTTGCCAGAGTTTGCGGAGGTGGCTGCGTCGGAGGGTCTCGACGTGATGGGGCATGCGGGCGGGGTGATTGTCGAGGATTTCGATGGAGATGGAAGGTTGGATGTGATGGTGACTTCGTCGGGCCCGCTGGACCAGATGCGGCTGTTTCATAACAACGGCGATGCGACGTTTCGGGATGTGACACGGCGGTCGGGATTGATGGGTGAGACCGGTGGCCTCAACCTGGTGCTGACGGACTACAACAACGATGGCAAGCCGGATGTGCTGGTGTTGCGCGGTGGGTGGTGGGGGAAGTCGGGGGCGTATCCGGTGTCGTTGCTGAAGAACAACGGGAATGGCACATTTGACGATGTGACGGAGGAGGCGGGCCTGAACTTTGACGGGCCGACACAAGCTGCGGCCTGGGCTGATTTCGATGGGGATGGGTGGCTGGATCTGGTGGTGGGGTACGAGTCGAAAGAAGGGGATCGTCGTGTTTCACAGTTGTATCGAAATAATCGGAATGGGACTTTTACGGCTGTGGATGGGATGGGAGATTTGGGGTTTGTCAAGGGCGTTGCGTGGGGGGATTTCAACCGGGATGGGCGGCCGGATCTTTATTTGTCGGTGATGTATGGAAAGAACAAGCTGCTGCGGAATGATGGGCCGAGGGACGCGAAGGATCTGAGCAAGGGGTGGAAGTTTACCGATGTTACGGAGGCAACCGGGGTGGGGCAGCAGAGTAGTAGCTTTGCGACGTGGTTCTTCGACTACGACAATGATGGCTGGCCGGACATCTTTGTCGCGGGGTATTCGCTGGAAGCGTCGGCAGATGTCGGGGCGTTTGAGATGGGACTGCCGGTGCGGGCGGAGCCTCCAAAATTGTACCGGAATATGCATGATGGGACATTTCGCGATGTGAGTGCGGAGACACATCTGGATCGCGTGATACTCACAATGGGCGCAAACTTTGGGGACCTCGATAATGATGGTTGGCTGGATGTTTATCTAGGGACGGGCGACTCGACTTATCAGGCGCTGCTACCGAATCGGATGTTCAGAAATGACGGCGGTGTGCGGTTTCAGGATGTGACGACTGCCGGGGACTTTGGCCATCTGCAGAAGGGGCACGGGGTGGCGTTCGCGGACCTGCATCGAACCGGGTTCGAGGACGTGTTTGAAGAAATGGGCGGGGCCCAGCCGGGGGATTTTTACCAAAGCGCGCTGTATAGAAATCCGGGGAATAGGAATCATTGGGTGACGTTAAAGCTGGAGGGCGTGAAGTCGAATCGCGCGGCGTTTG
The DNA here is from genome assembly GCA_043783075.1 of Rhodanobacteraceae bacterium. Classification (GTDB taxonomy): domain Bacteria; phylum Acidobacteriota; class Terriglobia; order Terriglobales; family Acidobacteriaceae; genus Edaphobacter. The sequence goes on along the minus strand of JAYVZU010000409.1, from coordinate 21,828 downwards.
GGGCAAGGATCGATGTCGTGGTGAAGGACGGGAGTGGAGTGCGGCACATCTATCGGACAGTTGGATTCGGGTCTAGTTTTGGCGGGAATCCGCTGGAGCAGCATATTGGGATTGGGACGGCAGCTAGTGTGACTGAGGTGGTGGTGACGTGGCCGGCGACTGGTGTGGTGGATCGGGTGCGGGGTGTTGCGGCGGATCGCAGATATACGCTGCGTGAGGGTGACGGAAAGTTGTCGCCCATGGTCGTACACTGAGCAGTGAAATGGATGCGAGGGTAGGCAATGATCTGGACTAGACGGGGATTTGTAAGGTCACTATCGCGGACAGCGCTGGTGTTATCGCTTGAGGATGTGCTGAAGATCGCGTTGCCGGCGCAGGAGACAGGAAAGCCGCAACAGGTTGGGTCGCGGCCTACTTACGACACGAACCCGAAGCCTGCGCCCAAGACGCTGCCGTCTCCAGTGACTGGGACTCCGCTGGGATTTAGTTTCGTCGACGTGGCGAAGCAGAGTGGACTTACGTCGAAGACGATTTATGGCGGGGAGCACAAAAACAGGTATCTGCTGGAGACTACGGGTTGCGGAGTTGCGTTCTATGACTTCGACCATGACGACTGGCTGGATTTGTTTTTGGTCAATGGGACTCGATTGGAGGGGTTTGCGAAGGGACAGGAGCCGATAAGCAGACTGTTCAAGAATAATCGTGACGGTACGTTTACAGATGTCACGGCTAACAGCGGGATGGTGCGGTCGGGGTGGGGGCAGGGATGCTGCGTTGGCGATTATGACAATGATGGTCTGAATGATTTGTTTGTGAGTTATTACGGTCAGAATATTTTGTATAAGAATCATGGCAATGGAGCGTTTACGGATGTAACTGCCAAGGCTGGGCTAAGTCAGAGTAAGATGCGGTGGAACTCTGGGTGTGCATTTCTGGATTATGACAAGGATGGGCATCTGGATTTATTTGTCGCCAACTACATTGATTTTAATATCAAGACGGCACCGCTGCCCGAGGCGGCTGGGTGTGCCTACAAAGGGATGCAGGTGGCGTGTGGACCGCCGGGACTGGATGGCGGGAAGAATATTCTGTATCGCAATAACGGTGATGGAACATTTACGGATGTGTCCGAAAAGTCTGGGATGTGGGAGACAATTGGGACCTATGGGCTGAGCGTGACTGTGTCGGACCTGGACAACGATGGCTGGCCGGATATTTATGTTGCGAATGACTCTACTGCGGCTACTTATTATCAGAATCAAAAGGATGGGACGTTCAAGGATCTGGCGATTGAGTCTGGAATTGCGTATTCGCCGGATGGAAAGCCGCAGGCCGGCATGGGTGTCGCGGTGGGGGATTATAACCGCGACGGCATGCTGGATATTGTTAAGACGAACTTTGCTGGAGATACGGATTCGCTTTATCAGAACCTTGGCGATGGGACGTTTGAAGACCACACTTACTTATCGGGGTTGGGGATCAATACTCGATATCTGGGATGGGGTGTTGGATTTGTGGATCTGGATAACGATGGATGGCTGGATATTGTTATATCTAATGGGCATGTGTATCCGGAGGTGGATGGGTCGCATCTGGACGCGTCGTATGCCGAGCATAAGTATGTGTATCGAAACCTGCGAACGGGACAGTTTGAAGAGGTTACAAATACGGCTGGAAGCGGCATGACCGATGCCGTGCCGGCGCGCGGGTGTGCGTTTGGAGACTACGACAATGACGGCAATATGGACATTGTTGTGAATTGTGTGAATGCTCCGCCACAGTTGCTGCATTGCAATACGACGATTAAGCGGAATTGGATCAAGGTTCGGCTGGTGGGCAAGAAGAGCAACCGGACTGGTGTGGGAGCGAAAATTACAGTGACTGCTACTACGAACACCCAGGAGAAGTCTGGAGTGGGGAAGCAACCGATGCGGCAGTTGGAGGAAGTTCGGAGCGGAGGGAGCTATTACTCACAGAACGATCTGAGAATTCATTTCGGACTGGATCAGGCGACGAAGGCAGACACAATTGAGATTGAGTGGCCGTCAGGTGTGAAGGATGTACTGAAGGATATGGCGGCGAACCAACTTTACGTGGTGGAAGAGGGCGGCAAGATCCTGAAGACATTGCCGATGGGAGTGACTGGGGCGTGAGGCTGCTGGCGATTTTGCTTATGATAATGGGGATGGCGTCGGGGCAGACGGTATATCCACCTAGTGCGGAGCATCCAACTCCTGCGTGGTTCGTGGACGTTGCGGCGAAGGCTGGGATTATGGTTCGCAACGTAAACGGCGATGCAGATAATAAACGGTACATTGTGGAGGCTACGGGGTCTGGTGTGGCGATCCTGGACTATAACCATGATGGGTGGATGGATATTTATCTTGTGAATGGTACGGAATTGAGTGCCGTCGGGAAACCTGCGACGACTAATCCGGCTACAGGTCATTTGTTTCGGAATAATCATGACGGGACTTTTTTGGATGTGACTGCCAAAGCCGGGATGGTATCAAGCGGATGGGGTCAGGGAGCCTGTGTTGGGGACTACGACAACGATGGCTTTGATGATTTGTATGTGACAGACTACGGCAAGAATCGGCTGTTTCATAACGTCGGGGATGGAACATTTCGTGAGGTGGCGGAGCAGGCTGGAGTTGCCGGATCGGGCAAGGAGTGGGGGACAGGTTGCGCATTTATTGACTATGACCGGGATGGGAAGTTGGATCTGGTCGTCGCGAACTATGTGCACTTTGATTTAGCGAAGACTCCGGCGCCGGGTAGTGAGGCAGGCTGCATGTGGAAGGGGACGCCGGTGATGTGCGGGCCACGTGGGTTGCCGAGCGCGCCGAACATTTTGTTTCACAATGAGGGTGGCGGTAAGTTCAAGGATGTAAGTGTTGCCAGCGGGATCCAGAAGACTGCGGGGCATTATTGTTTCTCAGTCACTACGCTTGACTTTGATGAGGATGGCTGGCCGGATATGTATGTGGCTTGCGATTCGACACCTTCGATTTTGTACAAGAACAATCGCAATGGGACGTTTACGGATGTTGGTGCAGACTCTGGCGCAGCATTTAATGAAGATGGTCGCGAGCAGGCGGGGATGGGGTCGACAGCGGCAGACTATGACGGGGATGGGCATCTGGATATTTTCAAGACTAATTTCTCCGACGATACGGCAACGCTGTATCACGCGAATGGTGACGGGACGTTTACGGATATGACAGTGGTGGCGGGGTTAGGGATCAATCTGGATGCGCTGGGTTGGGGCGCTATGTTTGCAGATGTGGATAATGATGGACGGCCTGATCTGCTGGTGGTGAATGGGCATGTGTATCCGGAGGTCGATGCGGCGAAGCTGGGGGCTACGTTCAAGGAGCCGCGTTTTCTTTACTGGAATCAAGGGAATGGAAAGTTCAAGGATGTGTCGAAGGCTTCGGGGCCGGGGTTGACCGAACCATTATCGGGGCGTGGATTGGCGCTTGCAGATCTATGGAATGACGGTCGGCTGGATGCGGTCGTGAACAACCTCAGCGATCGTCCGATGCTGCTGGTGAATCAAGCTAAGACCTCGAACCATTGGCTGGGCGTGAAGCTTACAGGAACGAATTCGAACCGTTCTGCGATTGGGGCTCGCGTGGTGGTACGAGGGAGCAAGCGGAGTTGGGTCGATGAGGTTCGGAGCGGGTCGAGTTACAACAGCAGCAGTGATTTGAGGCTGCACTTTGGGTTGGGTGTGGAGGGTAAAGTTAGGGCGGTTGAAGTGAGATGGCCGAATGGGGAGTGGGAGGTGTTTGGGGTGGAGGGTGTGGATCGGATGGTGGAGTTGGTGGAGAGTAAGGGGAAGGCGCTGTCTTAGAGCTGTACTGCCCCACTCATCGAAAAAGCGCGATGAATGGGGCACGGCTAGGGTTGGGGCTGGATAAGAAGGCAAATACGGAGATTCTGGCTTTGCCAGGATGACGGCTTTACTTGGTCGGTTTGCCTTGGCCTTCGGTGAGGGTTTGGAAGCGGTCGATCGCTGGGACGGTGAACTGCTCGATGAGCCCGCTGGGCCAATGGACTTCGAGGGTTTCGACCGTAGTGGAGGCACCGATGCCGAAGTGGGGGCGCATATCGGATGTCGATGCGTAGCTGCCACCGGAGAAGACGTCGGCGCGCTGGCGTGTGCCGTTGGCGGTGAGGTAGAGGGTTGCGCCAATGGCATCGCGGGGGGATTTGGGGCCGCCGATGAGGCGGAAGGCTACCCAGTGGTTCGTGTTGGGGGCGATGTTGCGGAAGAGCGAAGGGGTGGAGTCGATGTTGTTGATGACGGCGGCCATGTGCCCGTCGTTGAAGAGGTCTCCTACGGCCAGACCGCGGGAGGTGAGGACCTCAGCGAGGGCAGTGCCCTCGACTGCTGGGACTGGGTCGAGGCGCTTGCCTTGCTGGTTATGGAATAGCAGAGGGCGCTGGGCCCAGGTGGTGCCCCAGGAGTTGGCGTCGGCGTTGCGGTAGACGTGGCCATTGACTTCGAGGAGGTCCTTCCATCCGTCGTTGTCGTAGTCGAGGAAGGCGGTGCCCCAGCCGAGGAAGGGGATGGTCATTTCAGCGATGTGGGTGTCGTAGCTTACGTCGGTAAAGTTGGCGTCGCCATCGTTGCGGTAGAGGGGCTTGTAGTCGTCGGAGAATGTGGTGTTGAAGATGTCGAGGAGGCCGTTGTTGCGGTAGTCTCCGACGGCGATTCCCATGGATGCGGTCTCGCGGCCCTCTTTGTTGAGGGCGTAGCCTGAGGCGTAGCTGAGGTCCTCGAAGGTGCCGTCGCCGGAGTTGAGATAGAGGTAGTTGGGGGTGGAGTCGTTGGCTACCAAGAGGTCGACTTTGCCGTCGCCGTTGACGTCGATGAAGACGCTGGAGAGGCCGTAGTAGCCGGGTTTGTCGGAGACTCCCGTCTTGAGACTGGCGTCAGCAAAGGTTCCGTCGCCGTTGTTGTGGAAGAGGTGGTCAGGCTCGCCGGGCAGGCCGCGCGGGCCGCAGAGGACCTTTACACCGCGGTACTGGCAGAAGGAGAGCGGGATGGTATCAGACGATTCGGACTGGCTCTTGAGGTCGTAGTGGACATAGCCGGGGACGAAGAGATCGAGGCGGCCATCGCCGTCGTAGTCGCCCCATGTGGCCCCGGTGGACCAGTTGCCGAGGGTTACTCCGGCCTTTTCTGCGACGTCGGTGAAGGTGCCATCGTGATTGTTGTGGAAGAGGCGATTCTTGCCGAAGTTGGTGACGTAGATGTCGGGCCAGCCGTCGTTGTCGTAGTCGGCGATGGCTGCGCCGAAGCCCCAGCGGTCGTTGGCGACACCGGCTTTGGTGGTGACGTCGGTGAAGGTTCCGTCGTGATTGTTGTGGAAGAGCGCGGCGTGGGGGCTGGGGGATTTTCCGCCGAGCGCGGGTTCGGTGCTGCCGTTGACGAGGTAGATGTCGATCCAGCCGTCGTTGTCGTAGTCGAGGAGGGCGACGCCGGAGCCGATGGTTTCGAGGATGAAGTGCTTGTCGGGCGAGCCCATGGTGTGGTGCCAGGTGGTCAGGCCGGCTTTGGCTGCTATGTCTTCGAAGACGCTGGGGCCGGACTTGACGGTGCCTCCGGCGGTGATGGGGCGGTGGGCGGCGTCGTAGATTGGGGTGAAGACTCCAGCAGTTCCTGAGCCACCTTTGGCGGGCGGTTGGGCACCTTCCTGCGAGCGCTCCTTCTGCGATTCGAGCGGGTTCTGTGCGGATAGAGATGGGGTGGCGCTAAGACCGATGAGGACTGCGCAGAGAGAAAGGCTTGCGATTCGGGAGGCGAGGATAGGGGAGCGTGCCATTCGGTTGTGAGGTGGCCTTTCGGGTCAGTGCAGCTGCGTGCGATGCCGTGCGCGTTGACTCTTCGCAAGTATCATACCGCCGTTGGGGTATTGCTGGCTGTCGCTGAGAGTAAGTTGTCGAATTGGATATGACATTTGGCTTGCATACGTGTTGTCATTGCGATAGGTTTGATCGTCGCCCCATCGAGACTCGTGATTGTAACTAGAATGGTTCGATGGCGCGGCTACGGCATGGAGTATGACAGAATTAACAGAATTACTCATAGTCGCAAGGTGAAATGATTCCTCCTAAGAAGAAGTCCAGCGCAGGCAGGACGAACGATCTATCGAAGAAAGAAGAAGGTTCCAAGGCAGATATGCCGCGTCACCGGCTGATCTATGAGCAACTCTTGGCTGAAATTCAGTCTGGGGTTTACAAGCCCGGCGAGCGGCTGCCGAGTGAGGCTGTGCTGTGTGAGCGGTTTCAGGCGTCACGCATTACGGTGGCCAAGGCGTTTCAGAGCCTGCAGCGGGAACACCTTGTATCGCGTCGACCGGGCTCTGGGACCTACGTTGAAAAGCCGGCGCGGCAGGATTCTTTGCAGTTTGGGTTGCTGATTCCGGACCTTGGAACCACGGATATCTTTGAGCCGATCTGCCAGGGCATTATGCGCTCGCCGGATGCGAAGTTTCACTCGCTGACCTGGGGTAACTCGCCTGGGCATAGCGGCGACCGCGGCAAGGCGGCCGAGCAGCTTTGCCAGCAATATATCGCGCAAAAAGTTGCGGGTGTGTTCTTTGCGCCGACGGAGTTTTCTGAGTCTCGCGATGAGGATAACCACCGAATAGCGCAGCGACTGGAGCAAGCGGGAATTCCCGTAGTTCTGTTGGATCGATGCTTTGAGCCTTATCCGAAACGGTCTAACTTTGACTTGGTTGGGATTGACAATCATCGCGTCGGTTTTATGTTGACCGAGCATCTGATTGAGGCTGGCGCGAAGCGAATTGTCTTTGCGTTGCGCAAAAGTTTTGCGCCCACTGTGGCGGCTCGGTTTGCGGGGTACCGCGAGGCTCTGTACACGATGCAAAACGGTTGTCCGGGAACAGTTGTGAGCGGCAACTTTGAAGATCCGAAGTATGTGCTGAAGATGTTTGACCGCGAGAGGCCGGATGCGATCGTGTGCGCCACGGATTTGACCGCAGCTCGGCTGATGCAGACGCTGATCGCGGTTGGAATTAGGGTTCCGGCGGATGTGAAGATGGTGGGCGTGGATGATGTAAGCTTCGCCCGGTATTTGCCGACTCCTTTGACGACAATGCGCCAGGATTGCGCGCAGATTGGGGCGGCAGCGATGTCGGTGATGCTGGATCGGCTGGCACACCCTGGACGCGCGGTACGAGATGTACTGGTGCGGACGGAGTTGGTGATTCGTGCGTCTAGTATGGATGTTCCTGCGACCTGAAGCTTAGGAACCAAGTAGAGCCTGAATATCGTTTAGCAGCGTTGGGGGAAGCTCTGGCGTTGCTCCGGATTGGCTTGCGACGTGGCTTCCGCAGCGGTTGGCGATCTCGCTGATTGGGGCGAGAGATGCACCGCGAATATAGGCGTGGACAAGGCCGGCCGTGAAGGCGTCGCCCGCACCGACTGTATCGACTACATCGACGACAAAACCATTGTGACGATAGCTGCCGGAGCGGTCCGCTAGGAGGCTGCCATGTGGTCCGAGCGTGATGGAGACCATCCGACATTCGGGCGCGAGGGCAAGTAGAGCGTGGGCGCATTGAGTGGCCGTGGCGGTAAGTTCCTCGTCGTCGGTTGAGGGGAAGCCTGCGGCAATGGCAGGTTCGCCGAGTAAGCGTGCCACTTCAGGAAGTTCCTCGTCGCTGATCTTCAAGACGTCGGTGTGCTGGATGCACCAGCGGATGACTTCAGCGCTGCAGAAGGGGGCGCGAAGGTTGAGATCGCAGACTCGGACGCATTGGGGACCAGCGGCCTGGATGAGCGTACGGATGGAGTGACGCGAGATATCGTGGCGCTGGGCGAGGGTTCCAAAGCAGATAACGGCGGCGCGCTGGGTGAGGTCGAGGAGTTGCTCTGAGATCAGGATGGCATCCCATGCGACGGGGTTGTGGATTTCGTATTGGGGGCGGCCTTGTTCGTCGAATGAGACACCGACGGTGCCGGTGGGGAGTGTGCGTGAGATCTCGATGCCGGCGAGGTCCAGATGGGCTTTCGTATCGGGGCTAGAGGCTAGCGTCGCGAGATGTTCTGCGGCTTCGTGACCAAGGGCGTCGTCGCCGATGCAACTAATAAGTGCGGCGAACTCGCCGAGTCGGGCGCTGAGGACGGCGAAGTTGGTGCTTGCGCCGCCCAATCGTGCACCGGACGGGATAAGATCCCAGAGGAGTTCCCCTATAGCGAGGGTTGGTGCTGACGGATTTGATTGCATGAAACCTCCGGGGAGTTGGAACAGTGATCGTAGACCGGGATGTCTGAGCAACGACCCGATATTACATTTTTCTGCAAATGAAATGTAATGTCAGGTGATATGGTATTGTCTGCAAAATGTAATGATAAATTCTAGACGTTGAGGTGAGGATTGGACGCGAAACGAACGAGCGCGGTGATGCTTTTAGGTAAGAGCGCCATGACAGGTGCCCTGGGTGGGCTGCTGTTTGGGTTTGATACTGCGGTGATCGCGGGCGCGACGCATCCGCTGACTGTGCAGTACGGGCTCAGTTCGTGGGCGCTGGGTATTACGGTTTCGATTGCGCTGTGGGGAACAGTTGCGGGCGCTATGGGGAGCGGCGAGCTTGGCCAAAAGATCGGTAGCCGCGCGGCACTCAGGATTATGGCTGTGCTGTATGTGGTTTCGGCGCTGGGTTGTGCGCTGGCGCCAAGCTGGACATTCTTCCTGGTATTCCGATTTATTGGCGGCGTTGGCATCGGCGGATCCTCCGTGCTGGGTCCGGTCTATATCGCTGAGCTGGCTCCTGCGAAGTGGCGTGGCCGTTTGGTGGGGTTGTTCCAGATCAATATTGTGATTGGAATCCTGCTGGCCTATCTGTCGAACGCAATCATCTCTCAGTTCCATTTTGGTGCGATTGAGTGGCGCGTGGAGCTTGGCGTGGCGTTTCTTCCAGCCGCGCTATTTATGTTGCTGCTGTTGAGTGTGCCGCAGAGCTCGCGCTGGCTGGTGACGCAGAACCGAATCGACGAGGCGTTGCTAACGCTGACAGCAATGGGCTCTCCTGATTCGCAGGCGGAAGTTGATGCGATTATCGAGTCGATGAAGGAAGATGGCGGAAGGAAGACTCCGCTGTTTGATAAGAGGCACAGCCTGCCCATCTTTCTCGCGATTACGATTGGGATGTTCAATCAGTTGACGGGAATCAACGCGATTTTGTACTACCTGAACGACATCTTTGCGAGCGCTGGTTTTGGGCAGATGTCGGCTAATGTGCAGGCGGTTGCTATTGGGCTCGCGAACTTGCTGGCTACGATGCTGGGGATCTCGCTGATCGACAAGCTGGGCCGCAAGACGTTGCTTCTGATTGGAGCGGTGGGTTGCGGGATCTGCCTGTCGGGGGTGGCGGTAGTCTTCAGTCTTGGGACACATCAGGGGCTACTACTGCCGCTGCTGATTGGTTTCATCATCTCGTTTGCCATCTCGCAGGGTGCAGTGATCTGGGTTTATTTGAGCGAGGTGTTTCCGACGCAGGTGCGCTCGAAGGGGCAGGGACTTGGCTCTTCCACTCACTGGATTATGAACGGCCTTATTACGTTGATGTTTCCGGTGGTGGCGCGCTACTCGAAGTCGCTGCCATTCTGGTTCTTTGCGGCGATGATGGTGGTGCAGTTTATTACGGTGTTGGTGGCGTACCCGGAGACGAAGGGTCTGTCGCTGGAGATGCTGCAGCACAAGCTGAAGGAAGGGCGCGGTGGAGCGCACTAGCTGCATGTTGTGGGTAGGGAGTTGCGCATGATGCGGCGATGCATGGCGCTGGCGGCGATCATGTTGGCCGCTGGCATTGCGTCTGCGCAAGGGTTTGCGGCACAGGATGTGGATGGTCGGGCGGTGTCGCTGGTGATTCCGGGGCAAACTCGGGCTGTAGTTCTGTTTTTCATCGCCTCAGACTGCCCATATTCGAACCGAAGTGTGCCTGAGATGAAGCGGGTTGAGGCAGAGTTTAAAGCGCGCGGGGTGGCGTTTTGGTTTGTGTATCCAAACGCTACGCAGACGGTGGAGTCGATCCACGAACATCTGGCTGCGTTCGGAGTGGGCGATGTGGCGCTGGTTGATCCCCATGAGCGGCTGGCTCGATTGACCGGGGCGAAGTGGACTCCGGAGGCTGCAGTGCTTATGGTGGAGAAGGGTAGATTGCGTCCGGTATACGTGGGGCGGATCGATGATCGCTATCTAGGAATTGGCAAGGAGCGTCCACAGGCGACCCAGCATGATTTGGGGGATGCAGTGGGTGCGGTAGTGGCTGGGCGAACGCCGAAGAAGCCTGGTGGGCCGTCGGTGGGATGCGGGATTGTGGGTGCGCCGTGAAGGCCGCGTTGCTGGGTGGGATCGCGGTTTGCGTCGGTGCGGCGCTGGTATGCGGCGGGGTTGGGGTTCGGGCTTCAGAGGCGGATGTGAGTTACAACCGGCAGATCGCGCCGATACTCTATGGCCACTGTACTTCGTGCCATCACACGGGTGGGTCGGGGCCGTTTCCGCTGATGAATTATGCGGATGCGAAGCGTTGGGGGCCAACGGTAGAGCGGGTGACCCAGGCACGGTATATGCCGCCATGGCTGCCGAGTGGGCCACACGATTTGTTCGCCGAGGACCGGCGACTGTCGACGGATGAGATTGATCTGATTAAGCGATGGGTGGATAGCGGGATGGCGGAGGGCGAAGCTCGCGAGGCTCGGAAGCCGCCAGTGTATACCAGCGACTGGCAGCTTGGACCTCCCGATCTGGTGGTTGAGATGGACACCACGATAAGCGTTCCGGCGTCGGGGACGGACCTGTTTCGGAACTTCATTTTGCCGGTGCCGCTGACCCAGAGCAAGTGGGTACGGGCGATGGAGATCAAGCCCGGGACGCCGCACGTGGTGCATCATGCAAATCTGGCGATCGATCGCAGCGCGTCGTTGCGGCGGATCCACCCGGCGGATTGGAAGGGCGGAATTCCGGGGATGGATGTGTTGGTGGATGCGGGTGAGACCTTCGATCCGGACAGCCATTTTCTCTACTGGAAGCCAGATTCTTCAGCGCTGGTTGAGGCGGAGGGTTTGCCGTGGCGGCTTGATCCGGGCAATGACCTGGTGCTGAATATGCATTTGAAGCCGACAGGAAAGCCGGAGACAGTGCGGGCTCGGATAGGGCTTTACTTCACGCAGACGCCGGCGAAGCAGTCTCCGATGCTGATTCAGTTGGAGGATGACGCTCGGCTGGATATTCCGGTGGGGACCGCGGACTTTGCAGTCGAGGATAAGCTGCAATTGCCGGAGGATGTGGATCTGCTGGCGATCTATCCGCATGCGCATTACCTGGGCAAGCGGATGGAGGGTTGGGCTGAACTGCCGGGCGGGGAGCGCAAGGAACTGATCCTGATTGAGAGCTGGGATATCGATCGGCAGTCGATTTACCGGTATGCGAAGCCGATATTTTTGCCTGCGAAGTCGGTGGTTCACATGCGGTATACGTATGACAATTCGACCGCGAATCCGCATAATCCAAACTCGCCGCCGATACGGGTGAAGGCTGGGAACCGGTCGGCGGATGAGATGGGGCACCTTTGGCTGCAGGTGTTGCCTCGGGTCGCGCCGACAATTGGGGATTTGCGGGCTCCGCTGCTGCGGGCGTGGATGGAGCATCGGCTGGCGAAGGATCCGCGGGATCCGATTGCGCTGTTCAATGTGGCATCGCTGGAGATGAGTGACGGGAAGTTTGAGCGCGCGGCGGACTTGTATCGCAAGACGCTAGAGGGGCGGCCGGAGGATGTGAGGACGGTGACGGCGCTGGCTTCGGCGGTGAACAAAGCGGGGGATTGGAAGCAGGCGCTTGCGTTGTTGCACAAGGCGATCAAGATGGATGCGACTTATGTGGACGCGCAGTTTGATCTGGCTGTGATTCAGTTGCAGCACGACGATCTTTTAGGCGCGGAGAAGGCTCTGCGGGCTGTGATTGGGCTGCAGCCCGGCGATGCGGCGGCGCACTCGACTCTGGGTGGAGTAATGCTTGCCACGGGCAAGATGGCGGAGGCTCGTATGGAGTTTGAGACGGCACTTAAGCCGGATGGCCGGAATTTTGAGGCGCTCTTTAACTTGGCGATGATTGAGCTGAATACCGGACAAATGGAGCGCGCGTTAGAGCATCTGAAGACGGCTGAAGTGGTGAATCCAGAGGACGTGGATGTTCACCGGGCGCTGGCGGAGATCTACACCAAGCGTGGGCAGACGGCGGATGCGATGCGGGAACAGAAGCTTGCAGGTACAAAAGGGACACGATGAAGAAGACAACACGTCGGGAGTTTATGGCGGTAGCGGGGGCGGTGGCACTTACTCCGCGAGGGTTGATGGCGCAGGATCGTGCGAAGGACCCGATGCGGCCGCAGTTTCATCTGCTTCCGGCGAAGAACTGGATGAACGATCCGAATGGGCCGGTGTACTTCGATGGGAACTATCACATGTTCTTTCAGTACAACCCGCATGGCGCAACGTGGGGCGACATGAACTGGAATCACGCGGTCAGCAAGGACATGATGCACTGGACGCATCTGCCGATTGGGCTGACTCCGACGCCGGGAGGCCCGGATGCGTTTGGATGTTTTTCCGGGTCGGCCGTGGTGATGGGGAAGCGCGTGTACATGATCTATACGGGCGTGGTGAAGAGTACCCACGAACTAGCCACGTTGCGGGATGGTAATTCGAATTTGCTGGAGACGCAGTGTCTGGCTTACTCGGATGACGCGGATTTAGTCCGCTGGACGAAGCTTCCGAATCCGGTTATTCCGAAGACGCCGCCGGGGATGAAGGTTACGGGGTTCCGTGATCCGTCGCCGTGGAAGCAGGGCGAGTGGTACTACCTCGCAGTTGGCTCCGGCGAGGAGCGGGTGGGCGGATGTGTGCTTCTGTATCGCTCGAAGGATCTGAAGGCGTGGGAGTATCTGCATCAGTTGACGAGCGGCGAGTGGACAGGGACGCCAACTGTGAATCCTTGCGACGACGGCGAGATGTGGGAGTGTCCGGACTTCTTCGCGTTGGACGGCGGGCATGTACTGATCTACTCGACGATGGGCAAGGTGTTTTGGCAGTCGGGGAAGCTGGATGAGGCGACGATGAAGTTCAAGGCTCTGAAGACCGGGCTGTTGGATCTCGATGCGTTCTACGCGCCGAAGACGCAGCTGGATGCCAAGGGACGGCGGATTTTGTGGGGTTGGATTCCAGAGCGGCGGAGTGATGCCCAGATGCTGAAGGCAGGTTGGTCCGGAATGATGAGTCTTCCGCGGGTGATGAATCTGGATAAGGATGGGTCGCTGCGGCTGACGATGCTGCCGGAGTTAGTGACATTGCGAGGGGCGGTTTCCAAACTAGTTCCCAAGGCTTGCGGGGAGTTTCTGCTGGTGAGCCATAAGGATTTTGAAGTGGTTCTACGGATGACTGGCGAGGGCAAGGAGTTGATGCGGGCTAGTTACTCGGCTGCTACTAGGAAGCTCATGGTGGATGGGCACGAAGTGTCGGTGGCTGCGGGGCAGGGCGCGCATCTTCACGGGTATGTGGATGGGTCTGTGATTGACTTGATTTTGAATAAGAGCTTGGGGTATACGAAGCGGTTTTATTACGAGGGGGCGGTGCCGGATGTGGAGGTGGAGGTTTTGGGTGGCTTGGCGGCTGGTGTTTGGGGGATGAAGCCGATTTCGGGGGATCGGTTGACTACTGCGGCGCGTGGGTAGGGTGGATTGTATCGATCCCACAGCTAAAGTCACTTGCTCTCAACGAAGTGCTGGCAATCGGCAATGAAGTGGCTTACGTCGCGGATTCGCGGGTTGTTAGGAGGACTGATTTGCCCTCCGCTTTGCCGGCCTTGACGAAGTAAATTCCGCCGTAGATTCCCCAGACTGCGGCGATTCCCAACGCAAGCAGCGGCTCCTTGGGTGTGCCGAACCCGGCAAAGGGGCCGATGAGGTAGAAGGCCATACAGCCAAGGTTTGCAAACAGCCCGAAACCTGGAATGAGGATATGCTTGAGGAGGTTGAACGCCGGGTGCTTGTGGTACGCGACCATGCAGAGGATACAGCTTAGCGCGTACAGCAGGAAGGTTCCGAAGTTGGAGGCAAGGGTGACCATAAGGAGCGTGTTGGGCAAGGTTGCCATGCGCTGGTGTGTGGTGTAACCAACGCTGGACCAGAAGCCGTGGGGTATCGCGGCGATGGCACTGTCGGCGGGTGCGCCGCCGTCTCCGAAGGCCATCGAGACAGCCACGCAACCGATAACCGCAGATATGGCGGCGAGCGTCCAGATAGCGTTGTGAGGGGTTAGGTTCTCTTTGTGCAGCATGCCGAAGTGGCCGCGGACTTCGCGGTCTTTGCCCATGGCGTAGGTGACGCGGGCGCCGGTGTTCATGCAGGAGAGCGTGGTGCCGATCAGAGCCAGAAAGACTGTGAAGGCCTCAGTGAGCATGAAGATTCGTCCATGGCCCTGGCCGAAGAGCGCGTTGCCGACAATGATCATCATGTCGCCGATGGGTGCTGCGGAACCGGCGGCACTCTGCATGGTGTAGCCGCTGTTGAGGAAGTAATTGGCTGCGAAGTACTCGAAGAAGTAGAAGACGACACCTTGTACCAGCAGTGAGACGATGACGGCGATGGGGATGTCGCGTTTGGCGTTCTTTGCTTCGCCACCCATTGCGGTTACAGACTCGAAGCCGACCAGGATCAGGATGGCGATTGTTGCCTGGACGAAAACCCAGTTCCAGTTATGAGGGCTTACGACGGAGATCGCCGTGGGATGCGCGAGGAAGTTGCCCGCAGCGTCGTGCTCATCGTAGCTGATGTGGTATTTGACGGGCTGGCCGGCGGCGTCGAGGCGGGGGACCGGAACTCCGGTTGCGTCGCGCTGGACGACGTTAGTGGAGCCGCCGGCGACTACCGTTGGGATGGTGTTGAACTCGTAGTCGTAGGCCTCGCCGGAAGCAGAGTCGAACTGGTAAGCGACGGAGCCTGGCTTGTGGTCTGCACGATATTTGAGGGCGCAGACAGCGAAGATGAGGAGTGCCGTGATCTGGATGACATTGATGGCAAGGTTGATGTTGGTGGAGCTGCTGACGCCACGATTGGCGATGTAGGCGACGCCGAAGGCAAAGACCACCGCCACAATCATCATGAAGAACACGCCAGGGTTGGACGCACTCATAAAGTCCGGCCAGATGGTGCCGACGACATAGCCACACAGGATTCCCATGGTGCCGACCATGACGCCGGGATAGATCCAGTAGTAGAGGTGCGAGGCCCAACCGACGATGAACTTGGAGATGCGGGCGTACTTCCAGGCGCGATCCCGGTTCAGGAAAGCTTGCTCTGCAAAATAATAGGAGCTACCGGTGCCGGGGTAGAGCTTGGCCAGCTCCGCGTAGCAGACAGCTGTAGAAAGGCAGAGGATGAGGGCCCCTACGATCCCCATCCACATCGCCGGGCCAGTGTTTCTGGTGGTGGATTGAATGTAAAAGGTGAGCCACAGAAATGCGCCGGGCGCGATGAGCGCCATCGCATTGCTGGTAAGGCCGGTGAGACCAAGGGTTGCCTTCATCTCACCGGCCTGGGTGTCCTGTGCCATGGAAGCTCCGGTAGGTAATGCTTGAGAGCATTCTAACGGTTTCCACTTCGGGTTGATCTGTGTTCCAGATTTGAGCTAGGTCTTTGGTCCGAAGAAAGCGATCAAAGCGAACTCAATCGTTGGCTGGTTGGTGAAGCTGTTGGGCGTCTTGGACTTCTGGAAGAACTTCTTGTCGGAGTGATCCTGGCGGAACTCTGAGCGGAAGAGGATGCCAGGGTGGATGAGGTAGTCGGCGGTCAACGTGAATTCGTTCAGCTTCTGCGCGGTTCCGGTGGAGAAGCCGTTGTTATCCGAGAAGTATTCG
Organism: Rhodanobacteraceae bacterium; assembly: GCA_043783075.1. GTDB lineage: Bacteria > Acidobacteriota > Terriglobia > Terriglobales > Acidobacteriaceae > Edaphobacter. The sequence continues at coordinate 5,879 of JAYVZU010000409.1, read as the reverse complement.
AAGCGACCTGTTGCGGTGATCTTCGAAGTCAGCTGACCGTGACCGGCGACCGCGATCCCCTGCCAGTGAGCGAGATCCGCGGTGGCGGTCCCCATGGCGTTGGCGTTACGATTCTGGCCGTAGTCGTAGTTGATGTAAGCGTTGAATTTGCTGGACGGTGTGAGCAGCAACGTCGAGTCGATCAGGTTGCGATAGCCTTGGGTCGTGTTGTCGTTTTCCGGTCCGACATAGTAGTTACCGCTGAGGGTGTAGTACTTCTTCGCCTGGACTGCGGTGAAGCCGAGGGTCTTGCCGGAGTTGTTATCGAAGATGTTGTTCCAACCCTGCACCACCTGAACGCCTGCCGTGATGGAGGACGTGACGGGCATGCTGGCGCGGAAGCCCATGTGGTAATAGGGAATGGCCCACGAGAAGAGGAGACCACGGGAGTAGGTCCAGTTGTCACCGGATTCGATGACTTCAGCTCCGGCCGAGGTGACGAACTGCCCGAAATCTGCCTGGAAACCTTTCAATTTTGCGGGCTTTACCGAGACGAACATCTGCTCGACATACTTGAGGCCGGTGCCAGAAGGATTTGCCGGGTGCATGATCTGGAACGCGGAACCGAGGCCGACGTCGGCGCGGATCCCAAAGGGAGCGGGATCGTAAGCCAGGGTGACTTTGGCCTCGCTGAGGGAGACGGTGTTGGCACGAATATCGAAGTTGCGAAGCTGGGTATTGCCGGTAGAAGGGTTCAGGCCGTCGTAGTTCGCATATGCGTCTACGATACCGCTGACGCTGTATTTTTTGCCTTCAGTAAACTTGAAGCCAGGGGCTGCTGCTGGCGCCGAGATGGCGAGTGAAGGGGCTGCCGCGGCAGCTGCTGCCGCTGTTGCACCAGCTGCTGCTGGGGTTGCCACGGCTGGCGTTGCTGCTGGGGTGGTCTGGGCGTGTACACCGGAGAAGCTTGCCGCAGTGAGTAGGCAGGCGGCGATGGACTGAGCGAGAGATGAGTTGGAGCGCCTATTTAAGGTCAAAGTTACCGCTTTCCGAGTAGTCGTTAAGGTGCACGCCAGCGTCCGGCCGGAAGTCGGTCGTGCCCGATTAATTGGTTAAAGCGACTTTGCGATCTAGTCGAAACCATTCAGAACTGGTTGCGAGCACGAAAGTTGCCGATTTTGAACAGTTTGACAGTGGGAACTAGAACCATATAATTACATTCGTCATAAAAAAGACATATAAATGTGCGTGAAATATTTTTTGCAGTCAAAAGGACCGCTGGAATGGCCAGCTTTGCCTTATGGCCAGCAATGATTTTCGGTTTCCAGGGGCAAGATGCGTCATCCTCGTTCCGGGTGGTGGGCTAGATCATGAGCAGAAGTCTTGGCGCGCAAATTGAGAGGCAGTTCGAGACATTCTCTTGCATGCTGTTTTTGGATCGGTTTGTACCTTTTCAGACTGCGTGCGGAATGCTGCTTATCTTTGTTATTGCTGGGGTTGGGACTGCGTTTGAGATGAATGAGTCGACAGCGACCCTGCTCTTTATGCTTTTAGTAGTGATCTTCGCGATGCGGAGTGGATTTCTACAGGCATCCTTACTCTCTGTTGCAGCGATTTTATGCCGAACCTATTTCTTTTCGTTGCCCTTGTACGGATTCGACGTATTTACGTTACGCAATATGCTGGCAATCCTGCTGTTTGGGCTAACCGCTTTGGTGGTCAGCCAACTTGCTGGCCGAGAACGGGTGCATGCAGCTGAAAGTAGGCGGCAGCGGACAAAGTTGGAACGGCTGTATGCGGTGAGTCGGCAGGCGTTGGTTATTGATCTCGGTTTGCCTGCGGAGCAGCAGATGGCCGACCTGATTTTGACTGAGTTTCAGTTGGATGCCGTGGCTATTTGCAACGCGACGTCCAACGCGGCCGGTGTCGCTGGGTCGTGGAGCCTGGATCCGAATTTCTTGTGTCAGCCTGCCCGGATTGGGATGGCGACTGTGCCGGAACTCGACGAGGACGCGATGGAGGCAGAGCTGCGAACTCCACATGGGACATTTGGGACTCTTCTGATCCGTGGCAGTGATGTGACGCAGCGCGGGCTTGAGTCGTTGGCGTCGCTGGTTGCGCTCACGGTGGAACGCCACCATGCGTTCAATAAAGAGGGTGAAGCGCAGGCGGCGCGACGCACGGAGCAGCTTCGGACGACGGTGCTCGATGGGCTGGCGCATGCATTCAAGACCCCGCTCACGGTAATTCGCGCGGCGAGTTCCGGCCTGTTGGAACTGAGCAACCAAACGGAGTTGCAGCGAGAGTTGACGGGTATGATCGACGAGCAATCAGCCTGGCTGGACGACCTGGCGACGCAGTTACTACAGACCGCAAGGGTTGAGACAAACGACCTGTGTCTGCAGCTTGAGACTGTGGATGTTGGCTCCCTTCTGTATGAGGTCGTTGCGGACTTCAAGCGCGAGTCGACGGGTGGAGCGAGGGATGGGGGGATTGTTTGTCCGATCCGAATCTCGGTTCCGGAGCGGATTTCGCCGATTTCCGCGGACCACGACATGCTGCGATCTACTTTGTCGGAACTGCTGGAAAATGCGGTGAAGTATTCCAGTGCAGGCAAGCCTGTTTCCTTGTCTGCAATGCGCCAGGAGGATGAGCTATTGCTCTCTGTGCATAGCTGGAGTGGGGTGATCCGCATGGAAGAACGCGAACGAATCTTCGAGCGGTTTTATCGGAGTCGCGATCATCAGAACGCTGCCCGTGGGACGGGGATTGGCTTATCCGTTGCGCGACGTACGGCGGAGGCTCATATGGGAAACATCTGGGTGACGAGTAACGAGCAGGACGGCACTACCTTCAACATCTCCCTACCGCTGCACCTTGCCGCGATGGAACAGCTGGAAAGGACGGCAAATTGGCAACGAAAGTATTGATCGTCGATGACGACAGCGCAATCCGACGGGTGCTTACGACGACATTGCGCGCCGTGGGCTTTGAAGTGGTTGAATCGTCCCGAGGGGAAGAAGCGGTCTCATTGATAGGGATCTCGCCGTTTGACGCAGTGCTGCTGGACATGAACATGCCATCGATGGGCGGCATTGCGGTTTGTCGAGCGATTCGCAAAGAGAATGCCGATGTGCCAATCGTGATGCTTACGGTTCGCGATGCGGAAGATGACAAGGTACACGCACTGGATGCGGGTGCCGATGACTATGTCACCAAGCCGTTTGCGGTTCGCGAGTTGATTGCACGGATTAACGCCGTGGTTCGGCGAGCACAGAAGCCTGCAGAGGCCGAGACGGCGCTGGTCGTCCATGATGTTTCGTTGTGTGGGGACCGCCATCTCTTTATCAAGCGTGGCGTGTCGATGCACCTGACGAGGACGCAGTTTGACATTGTTCAGTTGCTAATGCGTTCGCCGGGCCGTGCGATCTCTCACAAGAAGATTCTGACCGAGGTTTGGGGGCCGGAGTATCGCGACCATGTGGAATACCTGCGGACCTACATGCGGCAGCTTCGCAAGATTATTGAAGATGATCCGGCGCATCCGCAGTACCTTTTGACGGTGCCCTATGTCGGGTATAAGTTTCGCGACGCTGGGCCGGCGATTGAACCGCTGGATGATCCGGAGGCTGAGGCCGCCTGTGCCGGGGGCGATGCAATGCTGCGCGGGCTTGGACATCAGGGGTTGGAATGCTGGGATTTTGAAGGGATTGGGACGAGCTAGAGCGAACCGGTAGGCGATGTAGAGATCGGGAAGTCGGCGGTGTCGGAGCTCTGGTAAAGCACCGGATGCTGGTGGACACCGGCGCTTGCTGCAATCTCCTCGACGCCCTTTGAGATGGTGGCGTAGATCTCCGTGAGGGGCGTATTTGGTTTGCTTTCTCTGAGCGCCTTGAGAAGACAGAAAGTGAAGAATCCGTGGCCGAGGACGCCACTCTCATGCGATTGCTCGTCGGAGCCGCTGGCGGTCATGATGATGCGTCCAGAACCCTGACTCATGCGCCTCATCATTTCAGGGGACGGGGTTTCATCTTTTTGACGGACCGTCGCCGTTCCGGGTTTGGTGCTCACGGCTCCGCCGCTGTAGCAGGTGTCGAGCAGGATGACGGTCTTGAGCGCCTTCATGCGGGTGGCGACAGTATTTGCAAGCTCGACCATGGGGAACGCAGTGGCATAGAGGCCGTCTTCGTCAAGGTCTCCGGCGCGATACATCGCGGTGTCGTACGTGACGAGGTAGCTGACGCCGGCGACAGAATCGAACGACCGTGAGGAGCCATGCGTAGCCCCGTAGATGAGGACGAGATCGCTTGGCGCGGCCTGACGGGCGATCCAGTTCAGCTCGGCTTTGATGTTTTTGGTGGTCGCCTGCGCGTCGGTGAGGAGGTGTACGTTCTCGCTGGGGAATCGCCCAATCTTTGGGTCTCTGAGTGCAGTGGCAAGGTCTGCTGCGTCTCGGATGGTGTAGTTGAGGCGATGGATGCCGGGGTCGTTGAATCGGCCGACGCCGATGACCAGCGCCCACTTTCGCGGGGGCGATGGCATCGTTTTGCTGGGAGCGGAATCCGTAGCATTGGCGGCGATGCGATTGCCAGCAGCGCGGGAGTTGGGGGTGGCGAGTACGAAGGGGTTCAGGCCGTCGGTGAAGGCGTCGGAGGGCAACATCCGGGCCTGACGCATGGCGTATTCGGCACGGCTTGCGTTGCCGAGTTTAGCCTCTACCAGTGCGCGGTAGTACCAGGCCTCGCCAATTTCGCTGCAGAGATCGGCGGCCCGCTTCAGGAATTCGTTGGCCTTTTCGAGCTCGTCCCGTGGACTGTCTGCTCGTAGTCGCTCCAGCGACTGAACGACCAGGTCTTTACCGGCTGCACAACGATTCCCGCGGGTGGGGCCGCCGTCTGAACGCTGGAGAACTGCCGGCCCGGTTGGGCGCGGCACCATAAACGTGGTGACGATGCATAGCGCCGCAACTGCCACACTGGGGCGGAAAATCATGGCGACTTCTTTCTTGCAGGGCTGGGCGTCTGACGTTCTTTCATGGCGGTTACAACCCGACTGCTAACTCCGGCCTTTGACAGCGAGATGAGACCCTTGACGCTTAGGTCGAACTCGACGGCAAGGGCGGAGCGTATGGCATCGAGCATGAGCGTCTCGTCGACGTGGGCTTGCGCCATGGCAATCACGTCTTCGTCGGAGAGTGGCTTGTCACCTTTTGCATTCTCAGCCTTGCGTGGTCCGCCGCCGGGGGCAGAAGTGTAGTGTGCGAGGGCTGCCTTGATGCGATTCTGAGGCTCCATGAAGTATTTTTCGCCCGGGTTGTCGTTCAAAGCTTTGCCGTAGTCGTTGCTGGCCTCTTCGAGATACTTGATTGCAACCTTTGCGCTGTCGGCCTGGTAGGCGAGAGCTTCGTTTGCAACACCGATGTTGTAGGTTCGGTAGGCGTCGAGTCGTGCATCAGGGTATTTGGGGGCAGTCTCAAAGGCTTCGAGGGCGCGGGTCCAGAGGTAGCTCTCGGCTAGTTTGTCGCCATTTTCAAGCTCCTTTCCGGTAGCCAGCATAGCCTGGACATTTTCATTGGTGACGACGAGGTAGGAGGCGACCTGGCGTGCAACATCGCTCACCAATTCGGCTTCCTCGCCGGTGGTGTACTTTTTGGTCTGCGAATGAAACAGACTGGTGAGGGCATTCGACTTCGCCGGGGCAGAGATCTCTGACGACGCAACACCAGCGGCCAGAACGTGGTTGGTGCGGGGTTCCGTGATGCGAAATACGACGGTCATTCCACCGACCAGAGTGGAGGTCGCGCTGTTGCCGGCACCTGCCGTAACGTACCTCGGAGCTTGGTATTGCGAGATTCGCCCGTCGATCAGGATGTCTGGATTGTTGCCCTCAACGCGGACTCC
>JAYVZU010000408.1:0-4133 GCA_043783075.1 Rhodanobacteraceae bacterium | reverse complement strand
CGCTTTCGGTGTATCTAGAGATTGCGGCGGCAGAGGATCAGGACCGGATGGAAGAAGTTGTGGCAGAGCATCTACAGCGGTTTGGGTTCAAGGAGACGCTGGTCTTCAATTGGATGCGGAGTTGAGAGTGTGCAATCCCACCTCAATCGATGACGCTGATTGAGATGGGGCACCCGGATTGTTGCGTTGATTAGTCGAGGTCGAAGATTAGAAACTCTCCGCCATCCTGGCTGCTGATGGTCAGGGTTGGCTCGGCTTCGATTTGGAGACCGTCACCGGCGTTCAAGGTCTTTCCAGCGATCTGAATGGAGCCGCGAGCGACCTGGAGCCAGCCGTAACCGCCACGGAAGACGTGGGTCGCGGAACCGCCAGCGGTCAGCTTCGCAGCCAACAACTCAGCCTCGGAGTGGATGACGAACGAGTCGTTGCGGCCGTCTTTGGTGGCAAGCAGGTGAAGCTTATCCGGCTCGGTCTGGACGTTGAAGGCCTTCTGCTCGTAGGTCGGCTCGATGCCCATCTCATTCTGAATCAACCAGATCTGGAGCATGTGGAACGGCGTCGTCGAGGAGGCGTTCATCTCTGAGTGGCGGACGCCGGAACCGGCGGACATATGCTGCAGCTCGCCGGGGCTCAGGATCTCGCTCGAACCCATGGAATCTTCGTGTTTTACTGCTCCAGACAGGACGTAGGAGAGGATTTCCATGTCGCGGTGGGGGTGCTTGCCGAAGCCCATCTGGGGGGCGACGGTGTCCTCATTGATGACGCGGAGGGCGCGGAAGCCCATGTGTTTGGGGTCGTAGTACTCGGCGAAGCTGAAGGAGAAGTTGGAATCGAGCCAGCCGTGGTTGGCGTGGCCGCGCTCGTTTGCTGGACGGATCGTGATCATTTGTTTCACCTCATCCAAATAGATGTTGAAACATTCATTTAGATCCAAGCTCACGTGGAGGAAGGCTTAGCACCGATTGAAACCGATCTGAGACGCGATCAGAAAAATAAAGCAATATTGCTCTTGGATCCCTTCTCAGATCGGTTTCAATCGGTGTTAAGTATTTTCTATTCGACTCGCTCGATACCCATGGCGAGGTAGTCCATGGGGAAGGAGGTTTTGAAGCCGTGCTGGCGGACAAGCGTGGCGAGTTGGGCGTAGTGCCGTACGGAGTGCATCAGGGCGTGGAAGAAGACGGTCTTGCGGGAGGCGCGGGCGAGGCCCATGGTAAGGGTCTGGAACTGGAGTTTGGCGTCCCAGTCGTCGTCTTTAGCCACTTCGGCACGGATGATTTCCATGGCTGCGTCGTGCGCTCCGAAGATCTCGGCGGCGGTGCTGTAGGGGATGGCGTCGAATGGGGTTTCGGTGGCACAGGCGAGGCGTTGGGCGTAACGGGTTTCGACCGCGACGATGTGGTGAAGAAGCTGGCTGACGGTGCTGACGCCAAAGATGTCGCATTCGAGGAGGAGCACTCCGGGGTCGTGTTCTACGAGGTCGCGCCAGGTTTTGGCGGTGCGGTCGTTCCAGGCAAGCATATCTTCTGCGGACAGGGCGGGTAGGGACATGATTTTCTCCTGCGATCAGGATAGTGGAGGACGGCAGAGCGCGTTTAGCTCTTCTGCGACACCGTCCGCGAGGACGCGGGAGAGGATGGTCTTGATGCCGGTAAGTTCCTTGGCAGTAATGACATCGCAGACAACGGCGTCGGCGTTGGCCAGACCTTCCTGCCAGCCGGGGACGTTGGCGGGGCGGACGATGAGGGCGTCGGTGTCGAAGCCGGCGGCAACCAACATGGTACGGGCGAAGCGGAGGAAGTCCAACCAGTGGGAGGCGATACCGACGAGTGCGCCATCGCGAACGTGGCGCGCGGAAAGGTGTTCAGCGAGAGCGATGGGGATGGAGCGGACGCGAAGTCCGTGGACGCGAAAACCGGCGGAGTCGGAGCTCACGCGCTCGACTTTGCTAGGGAGAGCTACGAGCAGTATGCGCTCGGGGTTGCCGCGCAGTTCGCCGAAGGTGCAGCCCTCGATGGGAACATTAAGGTCGGCGGCAAGCTCTGCGATGACGATCTTGCGCAACTCCTCGTCGGGTTCAACAACCACGACTTTCTCGAATTTGCCAGTCAGGGTCCGGGTCCGGATGTACTCCACGACGCGGCGATCGGGGATGCCGAGGCGGTTGGTGGCTTCAAACAGGTTCGTCATCAGGCGGTTGAGAGCGGCTTCAAGATCGCTGGTCTCCACCAACTCACTTCGTAGTGGGCGAACGAAGACGCCGCTGCCTTTGCGGAGGTCGACCCAGCCCTCTGCGTGGAGCTGACGGTAGCCGACGCTGACGGTATTGGCGTGGATGTTGAAGCGGCGTGCGAGGTCGCGGATGCTGGGGAGGCGCTCGTCGGCGGCAAGTTCGCCAGACAAGATGCCGAGAGTCACCTGAGCGACTAGCTGCTCGCGGAGGCTGACGTCGCTGGAGTGCTCGAACCAGAAGCGCATAGGGCACGTGGGTACTGAGTGGTGGAAAGTGGGTAGTGCGTTTTGGCCCGGAGTCTGGAATCCATAGTAATTGAGAGTTGGCTTGCTACCCGCTACCAACTAACCACCCCCCTCTGTTTCATGAGGGGTCTGCGCGGCCTATAATGTACTATGGCACCAGTTACGCCGGCGTCGCCCAGATCTGGCAAATCCAATCCGATACCACGCAAGGCGCTGCCTGCGGTGGAGCCTGTTGCAGCTTTGGCACCTGATGTGGATGTTGCAGCGGAAGTGCCGTCGCAGGGTGTTTCAGCTGAAGTTACGGGGAAGTTTGAACATCTGCTGGCGACGATCCGGACGAATCGGCCACATGATGATCTTGCTCTGATTCGGCGGGCGTGGGAATTATGTGTGCAGCAGCACGCAGGGCAGAAACGGGCTTCGGGCGAGCCGTACATTATTCACCCGCTGGCGGTTTGTCAGATTCTCGCGGACTGGAAGATGGATTCGACGGCCATTGCGGCGGGTTTGCTGCATGACGCGGTCGAGGATACGAGCGTTACTACTCCGGAGATTGCGAAGCGGTTCAATGACCAGGTCGCGCACATCGTCGAGGGCGTGACAAAGCTGGACAAGATCAAATTTGCGAATCGGGAAGACCACCAGGCGGAGAACATCCGAAAGATGCTGCTGGCGATGGTCACGGACGTTCGGGTAGTCCTGATTAAGCTGGCCGACCGCCTGCATAATATGCAGACGCTGGAGCACCTGAAGCCAGAAAAGCAGATGAAGATCGCGCGCGAGACGCTGGATGTGTACGCTCCGCTGGCGCACCGTCTGGGGATGGGCAAGCTGCGCGGCGAGCTTGAGGATCTGGCATTTAAATATACCGATCCGTTCGCATATGGGCAGGTGTCGGACGAGGTGGAGTCGCTGCGCGGGGAGAATGAGAAGTTTCTCGCCGGCATTGTGACGACGGTCCAGACGAAGCTTGCGGCCGCGCCAATCGATGCGCGGGTAGAGTCGCGGATCAAGCGGCTGTACTCGCTGCAGCAGAAACTGACAGCGCAGAAGATTCCCGTGGAACAGGTGTACGACCTTCTGGCGATCCGGGTGATCTGCAAGTCGGTTGGCGACTGTTACGCGATCTTTGGTTTGCTGCAAAATCTCTGGCGGCCAGTTCCGGGGCGGTTCAAGGACTTTATCGCGACGCCTCGGCAAAATATGTATCAGTCGCTGCACACAACGCTTGTAGCGGCGGGCGGACACCAGTTCGAAGTGCAGATTCGTACGGAAGAGATGCACCGCATCGCCGAAGAGGGGATCGCGGCGCACTGGAAGTACAAGGCCGGCGAATCGGTTTCGGCCGAGGATGAGAAGCGGCTGGCCTGGGTGCGCCAAATGATGGAGTGGCAGCGGGAGATGTCGGACCCCAACGAGTTCATGTCGACGCTGAAGATCGACCTGTACCCGGAGGAGGTTTACACCTTCACTCCAAAGGGCAAGGTCGTCGTTCTTCCGAAAGACGCCAGCCCGATTGATTTTGCGTATTCGGTACATACCGAGGTCGGGAATACGACGATTGGGGCGAAGATCAACGGGCGGATTGTGCCGTTGCGGACCAAGCTGAGGAACGGCGATACGGTCGAGATTATGACGCAGACCGGTCATACGCC
>JAYVZU010000407.1:0-12387 GCA_043783075.1 Rhodanobacteraceae bacterium | reverse complement strand
CTTCGTTGATTTTCAGGGAGCCGTCTGGGCTGAAGAACGCGGCGACGATGGCAGCGTTCTGGCTGCACCATGCGGCAGTGTAACGGGTTGCGAAGTCTCGGAATGATGCTTTGTTGAACATTCTGGCGCTCCGTGCGGGGCCTTGTGGGTTCCAACGGCAACTACTGAGATTCTGGCTTTGCCAGAATGACGCTTCTCGTTAGGAACAAAGACAACAGCAGATTCCTCTGCTTCGCTGCGGAATGACAAACACAGGTTATATGCCTATTTCGGTACGAATGGCGTTGGCGATGGCTTCGGCGTGGTGAGTCATTTGGGCGTGGTCTTCGGCTTCGATCATGACGCGAGCGAGGGCTTCGGTGCCGCTGTAGCGGATGACGACGCGGCCGGTTTCGGCGAGGGCTTGGTCGGCGGCTGCGATGGCGGCGACGACCGTGGGGATGGTGTCGAGCGGCTTCTTTTCGCGGACCTTTACGTTGACGATGACCTGCGGGAAGGTCTTGAGGTCGGCGGTGAGTTCGGCGAGGGATTTGCCGGAGCGGTGGATGATGTCGAGGACCAGCAGCGCGGTTAGCAAGCCATCGCCAGTGGTAGACCGGCCGGAGAAGAGGATGTGGCCAGACTGTTCGCCACCGAGGGTTGCGCCGGTGGCGAGCATCTGCTCGAGGACGTATTTGTCGCCGACCGGGGCGCGGAGCATCTTGATGCCAGAGCGGCCGAGTGCGGCTTCGAGGCCCATGTTCGACATGGTTGTGGCGACGACGGTGGCGTTGGCTAGTTCGCCGCGGGCATGGAGGTCGCGGCCGGCGAGGAGGAGGACGGCGTCTCCGTTGACGACCTTGCCGGTTTCGTCGGCGAAGAGGACGCGGTCAGCGTCGCCATCGAGCGTGATGCCGATGGAGGCGTTATTTTTTACGACTTCGGAGGCGACGACTTCGGCGTGCAGGGCTCCGCAGGCGAGGTTGATGTTGCGGCCGGTGGGGCTGGCGTGGGTGACGATGACCTGGCCGCCGAGGTCGGCGAAGAGCTGGGGTGCTACCTCGCTGGCGGCACCGTTGGCGCAGTCGATGACGATGCGGTGATTATCGAGCGAGAGGCCGGGGACGGAGGCGAGGAGGAAGCGGATGTACTCGGCGCGGTCGGCGTCGTTGACGGGGGGAGCTTGAGAACCCACCTCAAACGGTGATGCTGTTTGAGATGGGGCACCCAAGATTTCGAGTTGGGTGAAGATTTCGGATTCGATGGCCAGTTCGGTGGAGTCGGGGAGCTTGAAGCCGTCGGGGCCGAAGAGCTTGATGCCGTTGTCTTCCCACGGATTGTGGGAGGCGGAGATGACGATGCCGGCTCCGAAACCGTGGACGTGGGTGAGGTGCGCGATGGCCGGGGTGGTGATGACTCCGGCGTTTTCAACGGACGCGCCGCCGGCAGTGAGGCCAGCGGTGAGGGTCGCGGCGATGGATTCTGACGACTCGCGGGTGTCCATTCCCATGAGGACGCGGGGTGCCGGGGCGACGGCTTTCAAGGTGTGCGCGAGCGCGAGGCCGATGGCGTAGATGGTTGCGGGGTCCAGCGGGGCCTGGCCGGCGACGGCGCGGATGCCGTCGGTGCCGAAGAGCTTCTTCATTTGGTTACGGTCTCCGTGATGGTGGCGCGGACGCTGCCGCGAGCCAGCCGTGCTCGAATCTTTTGATTTGGTTCGGCGACGGCTGCATCACGCAGGATCGTCGATTCTCCGGTGTCACTTTCAAGATAAATGATTGCATATCCACGGTTTAGCACCGCGAGTGGAGAAAGAGCATCCAGCCGGACACCTGCGTGGGCGAGCCGGGCATGGCGCCGGGAGGTGATCTCCTTGGCGAGGCGCTGCAGACGGGCTTCGGCATTGGTCAATCGGCGATTTGCGAGGGAGAGCCGCAGGGTTGGATCGAGTTTGCGAAGGCGGGTTTCGAGGGCCGCCAGACGGTTGACGCGGTTGCGGATTCGGCGGTCGATTGCGGTCGAGAGGCGGAAGCGGAGTTCGTCGACTCGCTGCTCGCGGCGGCCGACGGCGTCTTGAACACGCGCTAGAACCTGCTCGGCAGAGAGGCGTTGCAGGCGCTGGCGAGCGCGCAGCATGTGGAACTCGCCGGCGCGGAGGACGCGGCGTTCGAGCGAGAGGATGCGCTCCCCGATGCGGTGCTGGGAGGCGGTGATGATTTCTGCTGCTGCCGAGGGGGTGGGGGCGCGGAGGTCAGCGACGAAGTCCGCGATGGTGTGGTCGATCTCGTGGCCGATGGCGGATACGACGGGAAGTGCAGATGCGGCGATGACTCGGGCGAGGGTCTCGTCGTTGAAGCCGGCAAGGTCTTCTAGCGAGCCGCCGCCGCGCGCGATGAGGATGAGGTCGACGCGATCCGGGTGGGCGTTGAACCAACGAACTCCGGCGGCGACCGAGGTTGGACACTGCGGGCCTTGAACTACTGCTGGATAGACGAGGAGGTTCAGGCGAGCGTGGCGGCGGCGGACGACGTGGATAATATCCTGGAGCGCGGCGCCGGTGGGCGAGGTGATGATCCCGATGGTTTGAGGGAATGGCGGTAGCGGCTGGCGGGGGCGGTCGAAGAGGCCCTCGGCCTGGAGGCGGCGCTTGAGCTGCTCGAAGGCGAGTTGCAGGGCACCTTCGCCGCGCGGGCGGAGGGTTTCTGCGATGAGCTGGAGCTGGCCGCGGGTCTCGTAGACCGAGATGCGGCCGCGGGCTTCGACCTGCATGCCGTCTTTTGGCTTGAAGCCGAGGAGCGAGGCGTTGCGCCGGAAGAGCACAACGGGGAGCTGGGCGTCGCCATCTTTGAGCGTGAAGTAGATGTGGCCGGAGGCAGCTGGGCGGCAGTTGGAGATCTCGCCCTCGACGTTGAGCAGGCCGGTGTAGGCGCCTTCAACGTGCTGGCGAAGCTCCGCGATGAGCTGGCGGACGGTGTAGACGGTTGGCTTGGGGAGAGGCGGTTTCGGGGCAGGCTTTTTGGGTAGGGCCGGAACGGGGGGAGGAGGTGCCAGATCAAAGCTGAGCTGCGGCAACTCCGGTGCGCGGGATTTGGCGCTTCTTCCCTTCTTTCGCTGGAACATGCCCTGCAGGGTCGGGATGGAGTCGTCGGAAGCCACTGCGGATGAGTTTATCGCAGAGGGCTTCAGGCGGGCTTAAGCGATCTTCAGCAGCTCGTCGGCGTGGCGAAGCAGGTCGATGGGCTGGCAGGGTTTGGTGATGATACTTACCTGCTGGCTGAGGGTTTTAGTGAACTCGCGCACCCTTGTCAGGCTGGAGTAGAAGCCGGTGAGAATCAGAATTGGGCAGTCCGGAAGCTCGCGGGTGAGGTCCATCATCAGCGATATTCCGTCGCGGCCGGGCATTTCGATGTCGCACAGAACGAGGTCGGGCTTCACCTCGCGGGCCGCTGCGACGGCCTGATCCGCGTTGTACGCGGTGGCTGCGGTGGCTGCGTCAAATCCGTGACGAGTAAAGATCATCGTCAGGGTTTGCGCTACCAACGTATCGTCATCAACGACAAGAATTCGCATAGGGGGAGGTCTCTTGGTGCGGTTTCTGGGGTGGGGCTGTGTATGTTTGAAGCTAGCTGTATGGAAGCTGACGCCACACGCGGCGTCAAGTGAAATGATACTGACGATAGACTATTGGACCTGAATTTGCATAGTCTGTGCAGTTTTGCTCATCCTATTCAGGTCATAACGCAATGGCTGGAAAGGCCCCTGATGCGCATCCTCGCTTTGCTACTCGGCTTGTTCTTCACCTTCGGGGTGGTGCTCGACGCCTTTCAAACCATTATTTTACCTCGCCGCCCTGCTGGCCGATTTCGCATCACACGGCTTTTCTATGTTGCGACATGGGGACCTTGGTGCTGGGTGGCTGAACGTACCTCGAATCGCAAAGTTCGTGAGCAGATATACAGCGTCTATGGGCCGGTTTCTCTGCTACTGCTACTGATGCTTTGGGCAACAATTCTGGTTGTCGGCTTCGCTCTGCTTTATTTTTCGCTTGGGACGCCGTTTGCCGATGCGCTGAATCACCATGCATCGCGGCTCGACGACCTGCGAACGGATCTGTATGTCAGCGGAACGACATTGTTTACGCTTGGTCTGGGCGACGTGACGCCGACACGCCTGCTGGCGCGGGCACTGGTGGTGCTGCAGTCGGGGACCGGGCTTGGATTTGTGGCGCTGGTGATTGGGTATGTCCCGGTGATCTATACGGCGTTCTCGCACCGCGAGGTCTCGGTGGCAATGCTGGATGGGCGAGCGGGCTCTCCGCCGACTGCGACCGAACTGCTGCGGCGGCACGCGTATGAGGGTGGCGAACGGGAGCTGATCGCGCTGCTGGCGGAGTGGGAGCGGTGGTCGGCGGAGATTCTGGAATCGCACATCTCGTACCCGCTGCTTTGCTACTACCGGTCGCAGCACGATAACCAGAGCTGGCTCTCGGCGCTGGTGGCCGTGCTGGATACCTGCGCGCTACTGATTACCACTGTCGAGGGGCCCGCTGCACGGCAGGCGCAGCTGACGTTTGCGATGGCGCGGCATGCGCTGATCGACCTTGGCCATGTCTTCCATGTGGAGCGGTCAGCTGCGGAGAAGGAAAAGATTGGACTGGACCGGCTACCGCCTGAGGCCTTCTCGAATCTGTGCGAGAACCTTAGCGGGTTCCATCTACAGCTTTGCGGGGATTCCGAGTCGATGAAGAGGTTGACGGCGATTCGGATGCTGTACGAGCCGCACGCTCATGCGCTATCCGACTATATGAAGATGGCGCTGCCGGTATGGGTTGCCGAACCGAAGGCCAAGGACGCGTGGAAGACAGTGGCTGCGCTTCGGTTTGGCGGGGACGTGCATATCAGTGATCGCGCTGCGTCGGTGCATTTGAATGATGAAGGGCATGGCTTGTAGGTGAGGGCAGGGGTGCGGCAGTGGTCGCGCCGATTGCAAGGACCGGACCTCAGCGGCTAAAGCCGGGTTGATTTTTGACCACTTGCGGCACGGGTGAACCCGTGCCCATAAGCCAAACGAATTACTTCAGCAGCGGGGTTAAATTGAAGGGGCGAGGCCTGAGCCTCGCCCCTTCAAGGTGCTGCAAAATATAGAGTTACAGGCCAGGGCCAGCGGGTGCAGCCGGGTTTAGCTTCTGGGCAGCAATTGCGCCAGCCGGTCCGGGAGTTCCCTTGGCGTCCTTATCCTTATCCTTTAGCTGCGCGTAGATTTTGTTCGCCTGATCGGTTTTGCCCTGCGAGGCGTACAGCTCGGCAAGCTGAATCTGGGCGAGTCCGGCGGGCACAGCGTCGGTCGGATGATCGGTGAGCTGTGTGTAGATATCGATGGCCAGCGTGTCGCGACCGGTCTGGTGATAGAGGTCTGCGAGAGCTTCCTTCGCCAGCGAAGCGAGTTCCTTGTTCCAGCTATCCGAGACTTCCTTTAAGGTCGACTCGGCGGTCTGGGTCTGGCCCGCTTCGAGGTAAGTCAAGCCGGCTAGGTACCTGGCATTTTTGCCATCGGTCGTCCAACCGTACTTATCAGCCACGGCCAGGAACTTCGCGTTCGCGGCTTTGGCGCGCTCTTCTGCGGAGTTGTAGGTCTTTACGCCGAGGTCTGCGGGCTGACCGGGGGTGACGAGCGGCGCCTGATAGGTCTGCATGGCTGCGCCAAATGCCGCGGCTGCGGCCTCGGACCGGATGTTCGCGACGACGGTGATGGCAATCGCCACGACGATGACGCCGACGGCGATCAGCGAGGTGCGGATGACGGACTTGCGATGATCGCTGGCCCACTCGAGGCCATGGGTGGTCGTATCGATGAACTGGTCGTGCTTGAGAGCTTCTTTGGTCTGCTGATCCACGGTGTTGGGTCTTCCTTCAGGATGCTAAAGAGGTCGCTGCGCGGGTCTGTCTGAGCGCAAGGTCTAGTGTATCAGGGTGGGTTGGCTTGGGCTGTAGAACAAAGCTTAACCAGGATTAAAAGGAGAAAGGCGGGATAGGAGCGGAGCGTTTGATGGCTTATCCGTCCTGGTCCCGTGTTTTTGTAGGGTGAGGCTTTGGGTTACCAGATTTTTACTCGGTCTGAGGGTGGGAGGTAGAGTTTTTGGCCGGGTTTGACGTCGAAGGCGGTATACCAGCCGTCGATGTTGCGGACGGTGGCGGAGCGGAACTCGCCGGGGGAGTGGGGGTCTGTGAGGACCTGCTGCCGGAGCGCGCCCTCGCGGGCTTTGCCAGCGTAGTTTTGCGCGAAGGCGAGGAAGAACTGCTGGTCGCTGGTCAAGCCGCCGACCGTTGGGCCTTCCTTCCCTTTCAAAGCGGTGTGCAGGGCGTCGAAGGCCGCTGTGACTCCGGCCACGTCGGCGATGTTTTCGCCGAGGGTCTGCTTGCCGTTGAGGGCTAGATCGGGGAACGGTTTGTAGGTGTCGTACTGTGCGGCGAGGGCGGCGGTGGAGGCGTTGAAGTGGGCGAGATCTTCGGCTGTCCACCAGTTGCGGACGCGGCCCTTGGCGTCGAAGGCCGCGCCTTCAGAGTCGAAGGTGTGGGAGATTTCGTGGCCAATGACCGTCCCGATGGCTCCGTAATTTGCGGCGGCGGGAGACTGCGGATCGAAGAAGGGCGGCTGCAGGATGGCGGCCGGGAAGTTGAGACCATTGTTGAGCGGTAGATTGACGGCGTTGACGGTCTGCGGTTCCATGCACCACTCTTTGCGGTCGACCGGCTTGCCGATGCGCGACTCTTGATACTTGAGGTCGAAAAGGCTGGCGCGCTGGAGGTTGCCGAAGGCGTCGTTGGGCTTGATTTCGAGGCCGGAATAGCTGCGCCAGTGGTCCGCATAGCCCATGCCGACGTAGAGCGTACCTAGTTTGGCGAGCGCCTCTTTCTTGGTGGCGGGGGCCATCCAGGTCAGGCTTTCGAGCCGGGTGCGGAAGGCTGCGAGGAGGTTGTCGACCATGGCCTGAGCCTGCGCCTTGGCCTCTGGCGGGAAGTAGCGCTGGGCGTAGATTTGGCCGACGGCATCACCGAGGATTCCGTTGACGACTGCGATTGCCCGCTGGTCGCGGGGGCGCTGTGCGGTGGTGCCGGTGAGCTTGGTGCCGAAGAAGGCGAAACGCTCTTCGACGAACGCTTTGGGCAGGATGCCGGCGTTGTTTTCGATGAGGTGGTAGGCGAGGTAGTCCTTCCAGATTTCGAGCGGCACGGACTGGACGAGCGTCGCCTCGGCGGTGATGGCGGTGGGCTGCCAGACGATGAAGCTGGGCTGCTTGTCGAGGCCCGCAGCCTTGAAGTAGCTGGTCCAATCGAGGCCGGGAGCTTTGGTTGCGAACTCGTTCAAGTTCCAGGTGTTGTTGGCTTTTTCGATGTCTTCGCTATCGGCGAGCGAGATGTGGCGCTCTGCGATGGAGTGTTCGAGCGCGACGATGGTGGCGGCGCGCGAGTCGGCGTTGTCGAAGCCTGCGAGGGTCAACATTGCGGTGATATGCGCCTGATAGGCAGTGCGGATGCCCTTCATGCGGTCACTGGTACCGAGGTAAAAGTCGCGATTTGGAAGCTCGAGGCCGCCTTGCATGAGGTAGGGCGCGTAGTGGTCGGGATCGTTGAAACCGGGCGCGACCCACAGGCCAAAGAGGTTGGCGGTGTGGAAGTTTGTGTTGTTGAGCGCGTCGACGTCGGGGCGCAGCGTCTCGCCGAGTGCGGTTGCTAATTCGGCTTGCGAGTGGATGGTGGCGATCTTCGCGAGTAGCGGCTTGAGTGGGGCCAAGCCTCGAGTTTCGATTGCGCCCTCGTCCATATAGGAGGCGTATAGGTCGGCCATTTTGCGCTGGTCGGAGCCGGCAGCTGCTTTCGATTTGGCGGCATCTTCGATGATGGAGGCGACCTGCTTGGTGCTGCGATCGGCGAGCATGGCGAAGACGCCGACGGAGGCTCGGTCGGCGGGGATTTCTGTGCGGGCGATCCATGCGCCGTCGGCGTAGTGGAAGAAGTCGTCACCGGGGGTGACGGACTTGTCCATGGCGGTGAGGTCGATGCCGTGGGTTGCGGGAGCGGTCTGGGCGGTAGCGGTGACGGCTGCGATGGCGAGGGTTGCGGCAAATATGATGTTGCGGTTCATACGGACTCCAGTGTTGATAAGACTAGGCTTCGTTCGCAGGAGTGAGGTTAGCACGGTGGAGCTATAGAAAGACTAGATCGTATAGGGGCTGCTACCACGCGCGTCGCATGCGCTGCTGGTAGGCGAGTCCATCTTCTTTATGATCTGCCCATAATCCGAACGCACGGTCGACGGTAATGTCTGCAGCCTGAGCGTTCGAGATATTTTCAGTGTCAAGCGTCGTCGTTGGAACTTCTGGGTTGCTCGGGGTGAGCACTAAAATACGTCGCCAGGCTCTGGATCGAGGTTTGGTCCCTTGGCCAGAACCTCGAGAAGCACTTTGCCATCGCCTCCACTCGCACGGCGACGGTAGAACTCCGCAGTGAGACGCTCGTTCCGCAAGCGGTCTTCAATCGTTGAGGCGATCCAGCCGGCAACAGACATGCCGTTTTTGGCCGCGATTTCAGCGGCGTCATGCATAACTGGCTCTTCAAGCTCGACTGAAATGACTGCGTTGCTCATTTGCTGAACCTCTCTCGTATGATACGCCCGGGGGTGAGAACTGCAATTCCGAAAGTCAAGGTTGCCGGGAGAAAGTCCGCAATATTGAAGGTGACAATTGCGTCTGCATATCCGTTGATAGCAGCCTCCAGGACAAATTCGTCGTTGGGGTCTCGCAGTTGCGGACGCCATTGAAAGTTGACTCGAACGAGTTGGGTCAGACGGGCGAGCGACCCGATAAATATCGCGATCTCGTCGGCCGACCGACCGTGAATCTCCATTTGCTCTTGCCTGTTCAGGACACTCTCATATTCGAAGAATAGAGCGGGCGTGGCGACTAATATGAATCGCCCTTCAACTAGTAGCTCAAACATTCGATAGCTCGCTCCCTTCGAACTACGGAACGCAGAGACCACTACCGAGGTATCCAATACAAGACGCAATAATTCGTGGCGTTGAGAGATGTCACTCACTTGATGTCACGCCAATTGTTACCTATTCCGACCTCGGCGACGATGGGGACGGAGAACTCGGCTACATGCTCCATCTCGTGTTTTACGAGGGCTTCTAACTCCTTGGCTTCTTCGGGAACTACGTCGAAGAGGAGTTCGTCGTGGACCTGCAGGGTCATGACGGACTTCATCTTGCGGGCGGTGATTTCTCTGTCGAGGGCGATCATGGCTAGCTTGATGAGGTCTGCGGCGGTGCCCTGGAGCGGCGTGTTGATGGCGGTGCGCTCGGCGAATCCGCGCATGTTTGGGTTGCGGGATTGGATGTCTGGAATGGGACGGATGCGGCCGAAGTAAGTACGGACGGCCTGCTCGCGGCGAACGGTTTCGAGGGTCTCGTCGATGAAGTTTTTTATGCCGGCGTAGCGCTCGTAGTAGGTCTCGATGTATTGCTTGGCGACCTTCTGTTCGATGTTGAGTTGCGCTGCGAGACCGAAGGGGCTGATGCCATAGACGATGCCGAAGTTGACGGCTTTGGCGCGGCTGCGGGTCTCCTTGTCGAGCTGGTCGACGGGGATGCCGAAGACCTCGGATGCGGTGAGGGTGTGGATGTCCTGACCGGTGCGGTAGGCGTTGAGGAGCAGCGGATCCTGCGAGAAGTGGGCCATCAGGCGCAGCTCAATCTGCGAGTAGTCGGCCGACATGAGCAGGTTGCCGGGGGCGGCGATGAAGGCGGCGCGAATCTCTCGGCCGATGACGGTGCGGGTTGGGATGTTCTGGAGGTTCGGATTGGTAGACGAAAGGCGGCCCGTTGCAGTGCCGACCTGATTGAACGTTGTGTGGATGCGTCCGTTGGAATCGGCTAGCGCGGGAAGCTGATCGAGGTAGGTGGACTTGAGCTTCTGAAACTGGCGATGCTCGATGACGAGAGCGGCGATGGGATGGGTCTCGGCGAGTTCTTCGAGGACATCCTGCGCGGTGGAGATGACCTTACCCTTGCCGGCTTTGGTGGGTTTGGGGAGGTTCATCTTGTTGAAGAGGACGTCGCCGAGCTGCTTGGGCGAGTTGATGTTGAAGCTGTGGCCGGAGTCGGTGTAGATGCGCTGGGCGAGGTTGTCGATCTCGATGGCGAGGCGGTCAGACATGGCGCGGAGGACAGCGGGATCGATGCGGACGCCGGCCTCTTCCATGTGCAGGAGGACGGGTACGAGGGGCAGGTCGATGGTCTCGTAGACGTGGAGGAGGGATGGGGCACCTGCAGAAGCAGATCCCTCCGCTACGCTGCGGGATGACAACAAAGCTTCGCTGCGGGATGATAAAAAAGTTTTGGTAGTTACAAAGAGCATCTCTGTGGTGACGGCGCCACCTAGTGCGGGGTCGTCTTTTAGAACGTCGTGGACGACGGGTGCGGCGTTGGTGAGTTCTTCCCGAAGGATTGGCGCGATGCGATGGATGGCGTTGGCGGCCTCGGGCAGGAGGTTGGGGGAGACCTGGCCTTTGATGACGGGGGTAAGTGCGCGCTGGGTGAAGCGGGCGGCGACATCCGATAGGGTGTGCGAGTTATGGGTTGGGTTGACGAGATAGCTGAGCAGCATGACGTCGTTGCGCACGCCGCCGAGACTGATGCCGTGCGGTTCGAGGGCGCGCAGGACGGCTTTCAAGTCGTGGAGGTCTTTCGGGAGCGATGGGTCTTTGAGAGCTTCGCGGAGGCCGGGGGAATCGAGAGGAGCTTCGAGGGCGGTGTCCTGTGAGACTGCGAGGCCGACCTTGTAGGCGAGATCGATGGGAGCTGTGGGGGGCGCGATAATAACGGGCTCGGCGGGGGCTCCGAAGAGCGACATGTTCTCCGCTGGCGGGGGTTCTACTTCTACTATTTCGGCGTCTGCTTCAGTGCCTTCTTCGGATAGAGCACGTGTGTCGGCGAGGATGGAGAATGAGAAGCCGTGGGGGAGGCCGGTTGCGGGGTCGATCGTGCGGGCTTGAGCTAGCAACGCTGCGATCTCATCTGCTGTCGGCTTGAGGTTGTAGAGGATTGCGGTGTTGTCGACGGAGGGCGCAAGCTCCTTCAGCATTGTCGTAAATTCGAGTTCGCTGAAGAGCTCGCGGCAGGCGGCGTTGTCGACTGGCTGGGTCTTCATGGCGTCGAGTGAGTACTCGATCGGCACCGAGGTATGGATGGTGACGAGCTCCTTCGAGAGCATGATGTTGTCGCGATTGTTTTGCAGGGACTCGCGATAGGTCTTCTTCTTGACCTCGTCGGCGCGGTCGAGCGCAGCCTCTACGGTGCCGAAGGTCTGTATCAACTCGACCGAACCCTTATCGCCGATGCCGGGTGCGCCGGGAACGTTGTCGACGGAGTCTCCACGCAACGCCATCACGTCGACTACGCGCTCCGGCGGTACGCCCAGAACCTCCAAGACTTTTGCGGGGTCGAGAAGCAGATTGTCTTTCGTGGGGTTGAGGATGGAGACGTCGCGGGTGACGAGCTGCATCATGTCCTTATCCGGCGAGACTACGTAGACGTGGTGGCCGAGCGCGGAGAGCTGCTGCGATAGGGTGCCGATGACGTCGTCGGCCTCGAAGCCCTCGTAGTAGAGGATGGGGATGCGGAAGGCCTCCAACGCGCGGCGGATGTAGGGCTGCTGCTGGATGAGGTCGGGCGGGGTTTCGGCGCGGTTGGCTTTGTAGCCGCCGTATTCGACGGTCTCGAACTGCTGGGTTTTGATGTTGAACTTTTTTACGTCTTTCAACTGGTCGGCGAGCTCGTTGCGATGGACCGGTGCGCCGACGTCGTAGACAGCGGCGAGGTACTGCGGCTGGAAGTCCTTGCGCAGCTTGTTGATCATGTTGACGAAGACATAGGTCGCGGCGGTGGGGATGCCGGAGCGGGTCGACATGGGGCGCTGGCGGGCCATCGCGTGGTAGGCGCGGAAGATGAAGGCCATGGTGTCGAGGAGATAGATGGGGGGCTTGGTTTCGGAGGTCGCCATAACCCTTTGATTGTATGCCGCCGCGTTGGGGGGACGAGTGCAACGGCTTGAACGGAGATTAGAGGGATAAGTGCGGGATGAGATCGGGATAAGACAGACAGAACGTAGATGGAGGAATGAGTTGCGAGGGATTTGGGTGGAAGGATATGCGTGGCAAATCCCGCATTTATCCAACTAAAGTACATTTTGCGAAGGTATGCTGTCGCCTGAAAGATAACTACGGAGATTCTGGCTTCGCCAGAATGACGGCGGTGGTTGGTGTGACCGTGGTGGCGGGTTTGACCGTGGTGGTTGGTTTGACTTTATTGCAACGGGGTAAGTGCTCTAATTCCCGTTCAAGCATTTTT
>JAYVZU010000406.1:0-4140 GCA_043783075.1 Rhodanobacteraceae bacterium | reverse complement strand
TGTTCGACAATCCCCAGGGCCTTCGCAGCCGCCGCAACCCTCTGCCCAGAGGTCACCAAACGAACAGCCTCCTGCTTGTACTCCAACGTATAACGCCGCCGAGTCAGCTTTTCCATCTCAGTCTCCTCATCGCGATTACAACAGTTCGCTAAGAGAGACGTTTTCCGGGGGCAAGCTCATATGGCAAGCGCGGTAATGTCCGCAAGATTTGCGGATTGAAAATAAACATGTTGCTCTCGGAGTCTTTGATAGGCACAAATCAGTTACAGTGGGACTTCCGAATAGCTCCAAGATTGTCGTAACCTTTTGACTAAAAATGGTAGGGGCTGGTGGACGATTTTCGAACTCTTGCTGTGGGGTGATGCAGGAGTACGTTGGAGTCGGGATCGCTGCGGTGAATGGGCCGAGTGCGCACTTGGGCTTGTTCCGCTTGTGTTGCGTGGTGACGCCCAGACTGTTGTCATCAAAAATTGCGTTGACATCCTATGGCGCTGAGGATACAAGACTTCAAAGCCCGGAACATACAAGTGCCGTCATCGAGTTATTCCCACTCCGGGCTAATCGGAGATACATGACAGAGCAATACCTCCTGAGGAAACAGTTCTTCTCGCCTTTTTTGACCTTCACCTTCCTCCTGCTTGCGTATCCAGTGTGTATCTGGGGACAAGCGTCGCAAAGCGCGGTACCGGACAAGCCCGATTCCAGCGCTTTTCTTCGAGCGCTTAAGACGAGCGGCTGGCTGCCTGCGGCTAAATCCGGCGTAATCCTTACCGGTTCCGTTACACGATTGCCGAGCGAAGGTTCTATAGAACGCCAAGTTCGCATCTGGGCGAAGGGTGCGTCTAAATTCCGGATAGAAATCGATGACGCAAACGGGCTCTCCAGCACCACGTCGGATGGTAACCACGCAAGCCGGACACCTGCCGGGAAGGACAGTACGCCTACTTCACTGCATTCGGCGCAGTCGGCAGAGCAATGGATGCTTCCTTGGATTTCACTTGAGCCGAGACTCAAGACTCACGAACTTACCAAGGTTCTGCCGTCAATCATCGATGGCCACTCCGTCGTAGGCTATACGTTCGAGCCGAAGGCCTTGGATGACAAATCTGGAAACAACAGCGCCGCCGCGCCTCTTTACGACAGCAGGTTCACGGTTTGGATAGCGAACACTGGCCTTCCGGTCCAGATCGATTACTTCGTGCCCTCCACAACAAACAGGTTTGCCGGTGTGCATGCTTCCAGACAATTTCAAGACTACAAGAGCATTGATGGAGTGCAGATTCCAACCATTGAAATCGTGCAATTCGAAGGCTCTCAGATTTCACAGCTGAAGATCGACACGATGAAGCTGTCTGATGCGGTCACTGACGACCACTTTGTGGACGCTAGAACTGGAGGCAAACGGTGAAGCTCATCAGTTCTTTTCTGTTTCTAGCGATTGGATCGATTGCAGCAGCACAAGCACCATCTACCGACGCGGGTCCTGACAGTAGCACTGGAATCCATGTCGGTAGTATTTCCGTCCCGTTGGGAGCAGTGAACCCTACGAACGGAGACCTAAGCTTCTCTATCCCACTCGTCTCTCTCCCGGGCAGGAATGGATCGGGGCTTACGGTCTCGCTGCAATATGATAGTAGAATCTGGTCTCCACACCTCGTGAATGACACGCAATCCGGAGTGGATACATTTGTTACATGGAATTATGAAAAACCTTCTTGGCGCGTAGGAGACATGGGATGGCACCTTTCCCTTCCCTTTCTGCAAGGACCTGAGGCAGCCTACGATGAGGAAACTCAAAATCTGTTGACCTACGGTAACTGGATCGTGACTCTCGCCGATGGGACAAAACATACGATCGATGGTGGCTGGGGTGGCTGGCCGAGCGGGGTTGATTCCGAAGATGGCGATTCGATAAAGATGGTGGGTGACAGTATCGCAGCGGGCGGAGAAGACGCGATCTTGGCCGATGGGTCGCGAATTCGCTTCCAAAACGGCAGAACATCAGCGATGATCGACCGCAATGGAAACACCACAACCATCGACTCAAACGGCGTAATTACAGACTCCGCAGGACATCAACTCAAATTGCTCAGCAGTGGAAGCAATCCTTACGACCTCAACTACACGGGGATTTAGTACCAAGACACAACGGGAACGTGGCAAACCATCAATTTCAACATGTTTCCGATCCCAACCTTCGACAGTGCATCGATCGTGCGACCGTTTGCTTTGCCTGTTCAAACCGGTAATGCCTGTGGATACTATTGCCCTCACGGTCGCATTTGGGTTCCGCCGGTGGTAACGTCAAACGTCTATTCGATGCTTTCCAGCATCTCTTTCCCTGATGCGTCGGCCTATCAGTTTATTTACGATCCGTATGGAGAGATCACGAAGGTTCAATATCCGACTGGGGGCTATGGACGCTATGACTATGGTGTAGTGGTCCATGAAGAGTACGGAATAGTCCTTGATCCTATCGACTCAGACTTCCGCATTCTTACTCAGCAGCACCTATGCGCTGCCGCCTCCTGTTCAACCTCTCAGGAGTCGACTACTGTTTGGTCTCAACACGTCACGGGAGACCAGGGAATTGTCGGGCTCACGCAGACGGATGCTTTCGGGACATCGCTTTCGCACGACACGAAATTATTTTACGACGGACAACAAGATGCGCTACCTCCTGCCGAAAAACTCAGACAAGTCTTCGACCATAGCGGAAATTTGATTCAACAGACGACGACTACTAACATACGCTTATCCCAGGCACATAAACTGTGGCCAACCTCATCCACCACCTGGTGGTGTGTGGGCTCTTCTTCCCGGACCAGTACAGTCACCAGCACGTTTGACACGGCGCAACTCAATGTTCGATCTTCTGGACAAGTATCGCTTTCCACTGTGCAGATGACGAATGAGACGATCAACCACGTCGTTTCTCACAGTATTTATGACTGGATTGATTCTCCGGCCTGCTCATCAACAGCTACACCAAACGTTGGTACGTTGCTGCGGACCGATCTGACATCGTTTCACTCCAATGATTCGACCTACGGGACACAATCCACGGCTCACATCCCATCACTGCCAGTGTCGAAGATTGTCAAGGACGCGAGCGGCTCTCTGGTTGCTGAAACCGACTACACGTATGACGAACAGAGTCTTGGATTGGGCGCATTCGGTGGCACCTACCGTGGAAATCTGACGAAGACTGTCGTCTCTGGTGGTACGGGTGCGTTAGCGGCAAGCGCTACGACTCATGTTACCTACAACTCATCCGGGGCAGTGTTGACGACGGTCGACCCAAAAAACTACACCACGACGTTGACCTATGGAGCAGGAACGGACCCGTATCCTTCCATGGTGGAGCGGCCCCAAACAGGCGCTGTGTATCACCGCGATTACTACAGCTACGACAGCTCTACAGGCCTATCGACGGCACACGTCGACGGGAACGGTAGCGGCATCTCGGACACCGCCCATAAGACTTCTTATGTCTACGACTCGATGCTGCGGATTCAAGAGGTCGACATGCCTCCGACCCAGGCAGGTACGGGCCGGACGTCATTTACCTATACCCCTACGCAAATGACTCAGTCTGTAAAGCGTTCGAGTTCTGATCCTGACCTGCAAAGTCTGAAGGTTATGGACGGACTGGGGCGGACGATTGACACTCAGACACTGGGAGTGCCCTCTTCCTGTACGGGAGGTGTCATCCACCGAACCACATCCTACAATGCATTAGGACAGACCCAAGCCGCTTCAAATCCGTATTGCACGACGTCCGAAGCCACCTATGGCTTGACTCAGTTTACCTACGACACAGTTGGGCGAGTGACGGATGTTTTGCAGCCTGATGGTGCGAGTGTGCAGCATACTGACTATGCTGCGGACGTTGTAGATTCCTATGACGAAATGGGTGTACGTACACGTCGCACAGCGGATGCGGCTGGCCATCTCGAAAAGGTTGTGGAACTTGGCACCACCTCGCAACCTCTGAATCTACAAACCCAATACAGCTATGACACACTGGGGAACTTATCGGGTGTGAACCAGTTGGGAGCGGCAGGGGAGACCCCACGAATTCGTAGTTTCGTCTATGACGGGCTTTCGCGGCTCAAAAGTTCAACCAACCCTGAGACC
>JAYVZU010000405.1:0-4149 GCA_043783075.1 Rhodanobacteraceae bacterium | reverse complement strand
GGGACGGATAAGAAGACGGTCGGCTTTGCCGAGGCCCACATCTCAGAATCGAGATAGGTGGCACCCGGAATTGTCGGGGTTCAGACTCTTTGGATTCGGCCGTCGCGGAGGCGGAAGGTTTCGCCGCGCCAGACTACGGTGTCTCCGGCGAAGCTCCACAGCCAGACCAGCAGGCCGAAACAGTCGCGCAACGGGAAGAGCCAAAGATCGCGAAGAACCTGGTCGTCGCGCAGCAGGCCTACGCCGACGGTTAGCGCGACGGCGACGCGGGCGAGAATCGCCATCGTAAGCAGCGTGAAGCTCCACAGCGCACCACCGCTGGCGACCACCGTCGTGAGACCCCACGGGACGCAGTACGTCAGGCCGAGGCCGATATAGCCGTGTTTGCGCGAGTCGCGGGTGCTGCGCGCCCAGCGCATCTGGTGATCCCAGAAGCCGCGCAGATTGTAGCCGGGGATGGTCGTTTCGACGACCTCGCCGCACAGCTCGACGCGGAACCCAGCGAGCGAGATTCGCTTGCCCATCTCGTAATCGTCCGCGAGGTATTCCACCAGGGGGTCGAGGCCGCCGGCTGCGTCGAGTGCCGTGCGGGTCATCGCGAGGGTGGACCCGAGGCCAAAGCGGATGCCGCCTTCGAGCTTCCGCGCGGTCAGAACCCCGGCCATAAAGTCGGTGGAGATGCCCAGAGCTTCAAGCTTGGCCCAGACGGTGGTCCCGCGACCGCCGACGCCGGTGCGTCCGATGTACGGTGCCGTGACCATCCCGACGGGCAGCTTGTCGGCTACTTCGCGGAAGCAGCGCATGACTCCGGTGAGGTAGCTGGGCGCGACAAAAATATCGCTGTCGTTGATGACGACGTGCTCGTAGCTGGCGTGGGGCAGCATCTGTACGAGGTTCGAGACCTTGCCGCTGGTGCCCAGACGCCGGGTGCATTCGACGAGCTTGATTGCAACATCCGGGAACTCGGCCTGTAGCCGCTGGACCTCGGCCACGGCTGGATCGTCCAGCAGGTGGACGCCGAAGACGAGCTCGAACGGCGCGCCATACATCTGGCGGCAGTGACTGGCGAGACCCGCATACATACGCGGGTCAACGCCTTTCAGCGGCTTCAGCAGGCTGACCGGCGGGGAAAACTCCGGTGCCTGTCGGACACGGCGTATTGTGGCGACAAAGTGGCGCGCCCCCAGCAACGCGAGCATCATGTACGCCATTCCAGCCACCGTCAGCAGTGCGGCAAACCCCTCAATCGCAGTGGCCATTCTGTTAGTTTAGCGAACCGACTGTCTACGGGGTCTACTTTGTTGATGGATTGAGAGTTTTCAGACGTTCCTTGTTCAGTTTCAGGACGATTCCGGAGTTGCGGTCAGCCACCTCGCTCACCTTATACTCGGCCGCGGTGCCGATCACCTGGGCGATCTCCGATGGCGTCAGCTTGTAGTCGTCGGCGAGCCACTGTGCCATGTTGGAGGTCGCCTCCTTGAGGGCGTCGTCCAGCGAACCGTACAGGCCCATCGTCATAATGTGGGTGGCATTCTCGACGCGTGGGCCGCCGACTCGCTTGCCGGGGATCACGTCCACCGTGAACTCGACATCCATGGAGGTTTCAAGCGCATTGCCGTTGATCTCGCCGTCGCCCATCGCGGCGTGGGCGTCGCCCAGGTACAGCAGCGCGCCGGGGTTCGAGACCGGCAGATAGATGGTCGCGCCCTCGACGATCTCGTTGAAGTCCATATTGCCGCCGTTGGAGCTGGAATCGCCTGTACCCAGCGGTGCCGAAGCAGCCGCGTTGGCAGTTGCGATGCAGCCCAACATGGGACGTAGCGGCACGGTGTAGTGCAGCATGTGTTCGCTGGGATTCAAGAGTGTGGCAACGCCAGCCACAGGGTCAAGATGCCAACGGATGGATTTACCGGTGTCCTTCATCTTGACAGCTAGATCGCTGTCCATGGCGCTCTCAACGACGCCGTCATCGGTGCCGGCCCAGTCGCGGTTCAGCTTCAGGTGGACGAGGTGGACGACCAGCGTGTCGCCGGGCATGGCGGTCTCAATGTAGAACGGCCCGGTCTCGGGATTGCCTCCGGCGACCCGTGTGACGCTCTTCTCATCCTGGCCTCCGGCGTCGACGGTGGTGGTGTGGATGGTGTCGCCGGGGTTGACGCGGAGCACGGGCGGATTGAGCGGGGAGTATTGGCGGTAGAAGACCGTCGGAACAAACTCGTGGCGTTGCGGCGGAGCGGTGCTTCTGACGGGAATGCGGCTCGCCGTGAATGGGTATGTAGTCGGGTGCGTGGGATCTTCCAGAAATGTGACTGTGATCATTCCGGAGAGCTCTCCAGCGGGCGTGATCGTGCTCTTCAACTCGGTCTTGTTGCTCTGCCCCATGGCGGTGGCGATCTGCACGGCGTTACCCGCGATATCGCCTTCGACCTTGGTGTTGTTCAACGTGCCACTTAGTTTGGCTTCCTGCTGCATGAGTGTGAGCCCGAAGTACCGCGTCGCTCCGAAGTAGTTCGCCGTGATGCTCCACTTTCCGGTGAGCGATGGTGCGGTTTGCGCGGAGAGCGCGGGAGCAGCCAGAAGTGCGCAGGCGAGAAGAGCTTTGAGTCGCATCGGAAGTCTCCTTCGTGCAAATTACTATCGAGCGTAATAGCCGGCCCGGCTGCTTACTACGATATCCGGCCGAACCGGCTGAATCGTGACCTTGCGGAAGGATCCATCGCGCTCCCGGTTGGTCGATTGATATGCCACCTCCTAGAGCGACCGCACCTCGCCGGCGATCTTCGCAACGCCTGCTCCACCTTCACGCGGTGTACGTCGTAGGTCTTGCCGCCGGTCTGCGCGGTCAGGTGGTCCAGCGCACGAACTCCGTAGCG
Source organism: Rhodanobacteraceae bacterium (assembly GCA_043783075.1). GTDB lineage: Bacteria > Acidobacteriota > Terriglobia > Terriglobales > Acidobacteriaceae > Edaphobacter. Next base: position 1,276 of record JAYVZU010000405.1, on the reverse strand, counting down.
GTCACGTGCCTTCAGGTCGTCGGGTTTGCTGTCGGTTTAGCGCACCGCATACACGACCACGTTCGCATTCTGGGCCTCTTCAATGGCGTCCAACAGGTCATGCTCGCTGGAGTTATCCTGCCCGTCGCTCAGGATCAGCAATACTTTTCTGCGCAGCACGGGGCTGGCAAGTTTCTCGGCGATCGCGAAGTAGACCGGGTCATAGAGTGCGGTACCGAGAACCCGCTCTTCCTTCGGCCCAATCTCTGGCGCGCTTCGGTCACCCTCGTCGAAGCGCTGAATGCCTGCGATGAGAGCGTCGGATGAGCCGTTCACATCGCTAACCAGACGGAGAGGATTTCCGAAGCAGACCGCGAAAGACTCGTCCCCCTTGGCCAGTACTTCGTGAACAAACTTCTCGACATCTTTCTCGTGCGCTTTGACGAAAGCCGACTGGCTGACGCTGGCATCGATAATCAGACTGATGCTGAGTGGAAGCTGGGTATCGTGCGCGAAGAAGCGAACCTGTTGCGGAATGCCGTCTTCTACCACCTTGAAGTCCTGCTGGGTCAAGCCCTGCACCAGCCCACCCTGTGCGTCGTGGACGCTCATCGTAAAGTCGATCAGGTGGGTCTCGGTCTTGTAGGTATAGGCGTCCTGCGCTGGCAAATTGCAGACACCTTCACACAGCACGGCCGCGACAAGACATATCTTCCAGCAGGTCATGCCTATCGTCCTCGTCCTGCTATTCGTACCGCAGAGCCTCAATGGGGTTCAGGCTGGCTGCCTTGTAAGCCGGGTAGATGCCAAAGATCAGACCGATCGCACAGGCGCAGGTGAAGGCCAGGAGAACCCAGAAGACTGAGACTACAGACGGCAATAGCCAGCGCAGGCCGAATCCGATCGCACTGCCAGCGATGACCCCGATGATGCCGCCTACGGCGCACAGGGTCACAGCTTCGAGTGTGAATTGGCCCATGATCGTGCCTCGGGTGGCCCCGATAGCTTTTCGGACGCCGATCTCTCGCGTTCGTTCCGTCACGCTGACCAGCATGATGTTCATTACACCGACTCCGCCAACCATCAGCGCAACGCTGGATAGCGCGAACAGCAGCAGGAAGAGTCCGCCGGTGATCTGATTCCAGAGTCGCGTCAGTGTGTCGGTGCCGAAGACGGCAAAGTTATCAGCCGCCGCGTTGGCGACCTTACGGCGGCGGCGGAGGAGTTCGGTGACCTCATCCTGCACGAGCGGAAGGTTTTTTGGATCGTCATACTTCAGCGAAATCCAGTAGTCCAG
>JAYVZU010000404.1:0-4156 GCA_043783075.1 Rhodanobacteraceae bacterium | reverse complement strand
CTTTGGCGACGGCGAGCAGCTTTTCGTTGGGGATGACGATGACAGTGTCGACGGATTCCAGCAGTTCCTGCAGGCCGCGCTCCGCCTGCATCATGCGGCGCTTGCCTTCGAAGGCGAACGGACGCGTGACGACAGCGACGGTGAGAGCACCCATCTCGCTGGCGAGCGAGGCGATAACCGGAGCGGCGCCGGTTCCGGTTCCACCGCCGAGACCGGCCGTGACGAAAACCATGTCCGCACCTTCCAGCGCCTCGATGATCTTGTCAGAATCTTCCAGCGCGGCGCGACGGCCTACGTCTGGGTTCGCACCGGCACCGAGACCGCTCGTGAGCTTGACGCCTAGCTGGAGCTTCACGGCGGCGTTCGAGCTTTGGAGCGCCTGTACGTCGGTGTTTGCGGCGATGAACTCCACACCTTCGACGTGGGCTGCAATCATGCGGTTTACGGCGTTATTTCCGCCACCACCGACACCGATGACCTTGATGCGCGCGTGGCGCGGCATGGACTCGTCGTACTGGATTCGCAGGTCGTTTGGGTTCATGTCGGACATAGGTGTGGGGGACTCCTGGAGCGATTCGATTGACGCAAAATCGTGCAGCGTCCGTGGTGTTAATTCTCCCATCAACAGGCGTCAGGCAACACCCTGCTTTTCCACCGGTGGTATCTCGGTAGGTTCCTTTGCACCGATTTTGCACCACAAATCCTACGCACGTGGGGTAGCGGGGGTTGTTAGTCTTCACTACGGAATTGCGCAAGGGCAAGAGACGCGATTTCATAATGAAAATGGGCCGGGCGGTGCTGCGATTGGAGATTGAATTAATTGCCACCGGATTCGAGTGGCTTCAGCCATTAGTCGGGAGAATGGATGGTCATTGGGAATTTGAAACCTTCTCCTAGATACCTCGTGATATATTCGCTTTATATTCGCCAAGGAGAACTATACCTGATCCCCAATTCATCAAGAATTCCCGTAGATTCCAACTATCTACAGGCAGTAGGCCAAGTGGCATATAACTTCGCAACTGTCGAATGGAACGTCGTTTACTTGGGCAGCTTGATTTCTCCGTCGTTCTTGGCGAGAGAAAGTGGCACTGATTTCAATGTTGTTTCAAGAGAGTTCACCCTTCTCAGCGCACTGGAAGGGTTCCTGACTTGCAGGATATTGCTCAAAGATTCGCTAAAGCAGCCGAGATGCGGGAGGACCTGATCGGCTCCATTCCGATTACTGCAAATGGTGGTGCGCAGATTCTCGATGGCTCCTTAAGCGGCAAAGACACCAAATGGACCGAGGCGGATGTCTGGGCCTTTGCGAAAGATCTGGAAACGCTCGACATTGATGCAAACGCTCTCTACTACAAGCTGAAGCCGGCGGCAATATAACTGGCGAAGGCCAAGGGAGATGCGACAATTCGCTCACTTCCCCAACAGTCATAAAAACCAGCGGAAACGCAAGCAAATTGAGGCGGATTGATGGTTATAGGGGGCACAGGTAACGGCCTTAGCCGGAGGTCATGTGTCCCCGGTAACCACCTTAAAAACACCGACGTTGCAGCGGAAATACCCGTCGGATGCATTGTGATTCGGGGTGCGCGGAGCTAACTTGAGATTGTCGATGAACGAGGGATGGCGAACACAGGGTCCCCGACCACGACAGACTTACAAGGAGCCTCCAATGAACCGCTCGGACTTTACATTGAAGAATTTTCTCGCTGACGAGCCTGGCTACGACCTGGTTGAATATGCTTTGGCAGCAGCCCTGGCAGGTTCAGTCGCGGTCGTAGCGTTACGGGATAAATGGGGCGATGTCGGCAGCTTCATCGCGGCAGTCGTTCACGGGTCGTAAACGTGCTGGCCGGGTTTGTGGTCCACACGAAGGTAGAACTTGGAGCGGAGCGGTTTGCGGTAACCACGGCTTCCGGCCCACTCCGCGAGGCGCTGACGGATCGCAACGATCCTCTCGCGCAGCATTTTGGTCTCCCGTCGCAAACGATTATTTTGTTTGAAACCGGAGTCCGGGGTATATGGTCCCGGGCTTAGAAGCTTCCGGCGAAGATGGAGCGGAGCTTGGCTTTGAGGCCACGCTCCTCGCCCAGGCGGCGGATTTGGGTGCGATGCGTGTAGAGCAGCATGCCGATTGCGGCAGCGTACTCCGGCTTTGCCAGCTCCGGCGGCATGCGCGAGAGCGGCACCGGCGAACCGACGCGGGCAGGCACACGCAGCAGCGACTCCGCGTTATCTAATAGGCCGACGAGATTTGCGCCACCACCGGTGAGAACGCAGCCAGCGCCAAGAGCTTCGAGAACTCCGCCCTGGCGGAGGTTATCGCGGAGCATGGTGAAGAGTTCGCGGGCGCGCGGCTCGAGGATCTCCGCGAGGAACCGCTGACGGACTAGCCGTGCAGGTTGGCCAGTGCCGGAGATTCCGGAAAGATTTCCGCCTACTTCGATCTCAGCAAGCTGTGGAACGCTTGTGACTACACAGTTTCCGTAAATCCGCTTCAACTGCTCGGCCTCTTCGACCGAGACGTGCAGGCCGACGGCGAGGTCGTTGGTGAAGTGGTCGCCACCGATCGGCAGGACCGACGTGTGGGCGATGGAACCCTCAAAATAGACGGCCAACTCCGTGGTGCTGGCACCGATGTCGGCGATGCAGACGCCTAGTTCGCGCTCGTCGGCTGACAGGACGGATTCTGCGGCGGCGATTCCCTCGTATACTGTGTCTTCAACTTCTAGACCAGCGCGATTGGCGCACGTAATCACTGACTGTGCGATGCCCCCGGAGCAGGTGGAGAGGTGAAGATTTACTTCCAGCCGATTGCCCACCATGCCGATGGGATCGTGAATGCCAGCCTGGTCGTCGAGTATGAACTCCTGCGGAAGGAGGTGCATGACTTCTCGGTCGGGCGGAAGCGGTACGGAACGGGCGCGGTCGACTGCGGCGCGAATCTCTTCGCGGGTGATCTCGCGCATGCGGCTTCCCATGGAGATGCCGCCGCGGGAGTTTATACCGCGCACATGCATGCCGCCGATACCGACGACAGCGGTTTCGATGGTGGCTTTGGCGGTGCGCTCGGCGGTGAGTGCTGCGCGATTGATGGCTTCGGCAGCGGGGCCGAGTTCGGCGATCAGGCCCTTGCGCATTCCGGCGGATTGCTCGACACCGTGACCGCGATAGCGCAGGACGCCGTCGGTAACCTCGGCGACGAGTACGACGCTCTTCTGGCTGCCGGCGTCGAGGACGGTGATGAGGGATGCGGGTTTGGGGTTCATAGGGGACCCGCCTTCGTCGGTTTGGCTTTCGGCTTTACGGCTGCAGACTTGTGGGGAACGTCGAAGGCCGTCTGAAGATGCTGCTGCGGTGCCGCGTGGGCAACAGGAGTTGGCGCAGCAGGCTTCTTAGGGCTGGGCTTTACGACAGCTTTGGGCTTCGCAGCCGCTTTGACCACAGGTTTCGGCGCGTGCTTGGTCGGCTCTGGAGCAGGCTTCGGAGCTTCAGGCGCGGCGGTGTTTCCAACGACCGGGACAGCGGCACCGGGTTGCATCTCAAGGACAACCTGACGCTCGTAGCGCATGTCGGCCGAGGCCAGGCGCGGGAACTCCTTGCGCCAGCCGGGAAGGTTCTTCTGGTAGAGGTCGTAGCGATGCAGGAAGTTGTCTTCGCCGAAGTGGACGAGGATGTCGGAGGTGCCGTCGGGGATCAGGGCCTTCACATCTTCGGGGCTGGAGAGGTCGATTTCGCTGATGTTCTTCGTCTGCTCGCCGAGGTCGGAGGTGAAGCGGGTGAAGAGCTTCATGCGGGCCGCGCGGACAGAGAGCGGGTCCTGCGCCGAGATTCCGGTTACGACTGGGAACGAGTAGTGCGGCTGCGCGGGGGCGTCTTCATCGGCGGCCATATCGAGCAGTACGCCGTGCGCGTCGACGAGACCGATGGCGCTTCCCTGCCGCACGAAGGCGACGGGCTTGCGCTCGGCGATGGCGACGCGGAAGTGGTTGGGCAGCAGGCGCATGACGGTGGCGTGCTCGACCCAGGGGAGGTGTTCGAGCTCGGCACGACGCTGTGCGAGGGGCACGGTAAGGATGTTGCGGTCTACATCTTCGCCAAAGACAGTCAGCAGCTGAGCCCGGGAGAGGTGGTTGTTGCCGGTAATCTGGATGGC
>JAYVZU010000403.1:0-4156 GCA_043783075.1 Rhodanobacteraceae bacterium | reverse complement strand
GGCCTTCAGTTACGACGGTGAAGCGGGTGGGGGCGAAGGGTTTGCCGGCGGTCTGGGAGTGGGATGGCGTGGTGAGCAGCAGGACGACTCCGGCGACGGTGAGGGCGAGGGTGAAGAGGTTGGTGAGCAGGTTGCGCATGGTGAATCTCCCTTGGTCAAAGGCGTGTTGGGGTAGCACTCCTCAACGATGCGGGAGTGGGAGTGGTAAAGCAGGTGTCACCCGTCAGCGAAGTGGGGTGACGAATGTCATGGGGCGGAATCAGGAGTCGGAGAAGATGGACTCGATGGAGAGTTCGAACAAGCGGGCGATGCGGAATGCGAGGGGAAGCGATGGGTCGTACTTGCCGGTTTCGATTGCGTTGACGGACTGACGCGAGACTTCGAGCTGATCTGCGAGGTGCTGCTGCGACCAGTTGCGTTCGGCGCGGAGGATCTTGAGACGGTTATTCATGGGAGTTGCTCCAGCGCTGCACGAACTGGGCGATGGCAAAGGTGAACCAAAATATGACCCACTGGCTGAACGCGGGGAGGGCTGGAAGGTCTCCGAAGGCGCGGAGGAAGTCGTTGTAAGCACCAACGGCTAGAACGATAAAGGTGGCTGCGAGGAGTGAGCGGACCATGAGCATCCGCACATACTCGTCTTTCTCGTCGCGCAGGTAGTTGACCACTACGCCGAGCATGGCAAGGATGCAGAAGGCCGGTAGCGCCGAAAGGAGATAAACCGTTAGGCCTTGGGGATGGTGCCGGTGAACAAAGGTGGCGGTTCCAAAAACGGCCAGCAGATAACCGAACATGGTAAGGCCGACACCCTGGTTATAACGGCGGAGGGCCGGAGAGTTGTGGCGATTGAAGGGATTGCAGTTCACGGGAGTTTGTCCTTTGCGTTGGTGTGGGCTGTTGGGATTGGAGCCTATGCAGCAGTGCGCTGCCGACGGCACAGGTAGTAAGCACCTAGCAAGGCCGCAAGCAGGACGCCAATCGCCGTGATTGCGGCTGCGAGGCTGGTGTGCGAAGAATGGCTGCTACGGCTGGAAGTGGAGAAGAGGATGGACGTGTAGATGGCGATCATGACGGCTTGGTTTTTGAAGGGCTGGTTTAGGGATTGGCAGGTGGGTCTCATGGTTGGTCTCCTTTACTGAATGACAAGCTAACTTTACGTCAAGGTCGCTTTACTTGTCAAGGTTGCTTGACTAATTAGTTTTAGGGCAAAGAGGCCCTTATCGCGGGCGGCGACCACTTCGTCGGGTTTTGGACGCTGCGCGTTTCAGATGCTTGATAGGCTTGTTTGCATGAATGTGAACTTTGCCGAGCGGGCGCATAACCATAACTGGAAGCTGGACCCCATCGTGCGGTCGCTGCTCGATACCGACTTTTATAAGCTGCTGATGCTGCAGTTCATCTGGAAGAACTTTCCCGAAGTTCATGTGACCAGTGAAGTGACGAATCGTACGGTGAAGATGCGGCTGGCGGAGCGCGTGGGGGCAGCCGCGCTGATCGAGCAGATGGAGCATGTGCGGCAGTTGAAGTTTCGGCGCAGCGAGTTGGTTTGGCTGGCGGGTAATACGTTCTATGGCACTCGTTCGATCTTCTCGCCGGAGTTTCTGGAATGGCTGGAGAACGACTTCAAACTGAGCGAGTATGAGGTGTCGGAGCACGACGGGCAGCTGGTGCTGCGGTTCAGCGGCAAGTGGACTGCCGTCACCATGTGGGAGGTCTACGCGCTCGCGATTGTTAGTGAGTTGAAGACACGCACGGCGCTGGCGGAGTTAACCGAGCTTGAACTGGATGTGCTGTATGCGCGAGCCAAAACGCGGCTTTGGGACAAGATCAAGCTGTTGACGGCGGCGGGTTTGGAGGGGATCAGCATCTCGGACTTTGGGACGCGGCGGCGCCATAGTTTTCTGTGGCAGGAGTACTGCGTGGATGCGATGCGGGTGTCGCTGGGCGAGAGGTTCTCCGGTACGTCGAACACGGCGCTGGCTTACAAGCATGACCTGGAGGCGATAGGTACAAACGCGCACGAGTTGCCGATGGCGATGGCGGCTCTAGCCTCTCGCGGGAGCGATGAGGAGCTTCGGGAGTCGCAGTACAAGGTGCTGGAGCTTTGGCAGCAGAGCTATGGCGGGTCGCTGAAGATTATGCTGCCGGATACGTTTGGCACGACGCAGTTTCTGGAAGGTGCGCCGGATTGGGTGGCGGATTGGACGGGTCAGCGAATTGACTCGAAGGACCCGGTGATTGCGGGCGATGAGTATATTGCGTGGGTTTCTTCGCGGGGGAGAGATCCGCAGAAGAAGCGTCTGATTGCGAGCGATGGGTTGGATGTGGAGGAGATTATTCGGCTGCATCTTTACTTTGCGGAACGGATTCGTTTCAGCGCTGGTTGGGGGACGCTGCTGACGAATGATTTCCGTGGGTGTCATCCCCGTGATGAAGATACGCTGGGGCCGCTGAGTCTGGTGTGCAAGCTGACGAGCGTGGAAGGAATTCCTACGGTGAAGTTGAGCGATAATCCACGGAAGTCGGTGGGGCCGTCGGATGTGGTGGAGCGGTATCGGTGGGTGTTTGGGACGGTGGCGGTGGGGGCGGTGGAGGTTCTGGTTTGAGGCAGGGAGTAGGGAATAGTGAATCGTGGGCTTTGTGGGGTGGGGTTTGGTGGCACGCGTGAACGGGTGTCCTGCCACGGCTCGATATACTTAGCAACATGCGGATTCTTAGTTTGGTGCGGTTGGTGGTGGCGGTGGCTCTGGTGCCTATGATGCTGGTTGAGCAAAGCGTGGCTTGGGGCAATGATGGGCACAAGATGATCAATCGGTTGGCGGCGGCGGCGTTGCCAGCGGATGTGCCGGAGTTTCTGCGGTCGCAGTCTGCGCTGGACGCGATGGAGTATTACGGTCCGGAGCCGGACCGGTGGAGGGGGCAGTTGGAGCCGGAGTTGAGCCAGGCCGGGTCGCCCGAGCACTTTATGGATATGGAGTGGGCGGACCTGATCGGCGGGGCGCTGCCGCGTCGGCGGTATGACTTTGTGCGGGCTCTGGCAGTGGCGCAGAAGTCGCATGTGGAGATTCCGCTGACGCCGGAGAAGGTCGGGCTGCAGCCCTATGTGACGGACGAGTACTTCGAGCGGATCAAGGCGGCTATGCGAGAGTATCGCGGGCTGGTGGCCGGGCATAAGGACACGAGGCCGGTGGAGGCTGAGATTGTATTTTTGTGCGGGATCATGGGGCACTTTGTGGCGGATGGCTCGCAGCCTCTGCATGCCACGATTCAGTACAACGGCTGGACAGGGGAGAACCCGAATGGCTACACGACGGATCACCGGATTCATGCGCAGTTTGAATCGCAGTTTGTGACGGAGGTCGTGAAGCCGGCGCGGGATGTGGCTCCGCTGATTGCGAAGGAGCCGAAGGTTCTGGGCGATGTGTTTGAGGATTATGTAAAGTATCTGCGGCACTCGGGTTCGCTGGTGGAGAAGACGTACGAGTTGGAGAAGGCGGGCGGGTTTACGAGGGCGGGATCGGCGGAGTCGCGGGCGTTTGTGGACGAGCGGTTGGCGGCCGGGGCGACCGAGTTGCGGGACTTGATTTATACGGCGTGGGTGCGGAGTGGGGATCCGGTTCCGGCTTATCGGAATGGAGCGCGGACTGCGGCTCCGGGGATGTAGTTGGTGGGTACGGAGTTGTGGGTGGGTTGGGATGAGTTCGAGGTAGGATGGGCTTCGTCGGGGTCCTTCGACTGCGTTCGTCGCGAAGTGCGCGACGAACTTCGCTCAGGATGACAACTATATCGTAAATAAATATAAACAAGCAAGATATACTTTTGATATTATCTATACGAGCCCTGCACAGATACACAGACTCAAGGACTTGCGAGAAAAATCTACACGGAATCTGCACAGAACGAGTCAAACGATAGAGGCGAGTATGGCATTCGTCACGGACAAATCGGAACTCAAGCCGGGGTTGGTCCTCTTCCGGCGTGGCGACGTGGAGCACCGGATGTGGTATTGCCGCATGAAGATCCCCAAGGCCGACCGTTACAAGACGGTTTCGCTCAAGACGACCGACATCGATGTGGCTCGGGAACGCGCCTTCGACCAGGATGCAGACATCCGGTTCCGCTTGAAGCACGACGTCCCTGTGTTCAACCATCCCTT
>JAYVZU010000402.1:0-12464 GCA_043783075.1 Rhodanobacteraceae bacterium | reverse complement strand
GGCCGCTCATGACGGGTGCCTGCCTGGTCGTCGCGCAACCTGGCGGCCACAAGGATCCCGACTACCTCGTTAGCCTCATCCAGTCCCAGCACATCACCACCTTGCACTTCGTCCCGTCGATGCTGCGCATCTTCCTCGAGACCTACGGAGCCGATCGCTGCACCAGCATCCGCCGCGTCGTCTGCAGCGGCGAAGCCCTGCCGTTCGACCTGCAGCAGCGCTTCTTCGAGCGGCTCGCCGCAGAGCTTCACAACCTCTACGGCCCCACCGAGGCCGCCGTCGACGTCACTTACTGGCCCTGCACCCCGGACTCCGGCCGCACTTCCGTCCCCATCGGTTTCCCCATCTGGAACACCCAGATCCGCATCCTCGATCCCCACCTCCACCCTGTCCCCTTCAGCATCCCCGGCGAGCTCCACATCGGCGGCCGCCAACTCGCACGCGGCTACCTCAAGCGCCCCGACCTCACCGCCGAAAAGTTCATCCCCGATCCCTTCAGCTCCGAAAGCGGCGCGCGCCTGTACAAGTCCGGCGACCTCGCCCGCATGTTGCCCGACGGCACCGTCGAGTATCTCGGCCGCATCGACCACCAGGTCAAAATCCGCGGCTTCCGCATCGAGCTTGGCGAGATCGAGAGTATCCTCGCCAGCAATCCCGCCGTCCGCGACACAGTGGTCGTCGCCCGAGAAGACCAGCCCGGCGACAAATACCTCGTCGGCTACGTCGTCGCCAACACCGACTACAAGGGCCCCGAACAGCCCGACAGCGTCGATACTCTCAGTGCCGAACAGGTCGCCCAGTGGGCCGACACCTTCGACGCCGCGTACCAGCAAGGCAGCGACAGCGCCGATGCAACCTTCAACATCGTCGGCTGGGACAGCAGCTACACCGGCGAGCAGATTCCCGCCGCCCAGATGAAGGTCTGGGTCAACACCACCGTCGACCGCATCCTCGCACCCAAACCCACCGCCGTCTGGGAGATCGGCTGCGGCACCGGCCTCCTCATGTTCCCGGTCGCCCCGCGCACCAGCCGGTACTTCGGCACGGATATATCGAACACCTCGCTCACCTTCCTCAGGCAGCAACTCCAGCGCCCCGAACTAACCCTGCCGCAAGTCTCCCTGGAGCGTCGCCCAGCGCACGACTTCTCCGGCACCACCAACGACTTCGACATGATCGTCGTCAACTCCGTCGCCCAATACTTCCCCGACCTCGACTACTTCCTGCAAGTCCTCACCGGAGCCGTCGAAACTGCCGGCCCGGTCGGCTCCGTCTTCCTTGGCGACCTCCGCAGCCTGCCCCTGCTCGAAAGCTTCCACACCTCCGTCCAGCTCTTCCGCGCCTCCAACACCACCACCGTCGCGGAGTTACAGAAGCTCGTCCGCAAGAGCGTTGCGCAAGAGGGCGAACTCGTCATCGACCCTGACTTCTTCCAGGCTGTGCGCACCCGTATTCCCGGCATCCAGCGCGTCGAAGTCCAACTGAAGCGCGGTCGCCACCAGAACGAACTCACCCGCTTCCGTTACGACGTCACGCTCCACCTCGGCCCAATACCCGCCGAGAAAGTCGACTGCCCATGGATCGACTGGCAGTCGCAGCAGTTCTCCCTCGACCTGCTCCGCGAGACCCTGCTCACAACGCAACCCGCGATGCTCGGCATCACTGCCGTTCCCAACGCGCGTCTGCTCGCTGACGTCATCGCGCGTGACCTGATGCTGCAGCCAGCTGCGCCTGAGACCATCGGCGAAGTCCGCGAGATCGCCTCCGGAATCCTCGCTACCCAGCCCACCTTCGAGCCTGAAGATTTCTGGGCGCTAGAGTCTGAAGCTCTATACCGCGTCGAAGTCCACCAGTCCCGCACTCAGACCGACGGATGTTTCGACGTCATCCTCCGCCGCCTTACCCCTGCCGGCGAATCCGCCTTCACCGAGCCGCGCTATCCCCGCGAGCTGCCCAACATCCAGCCGCTGCGCAGCTACGCCAACAATCCGCTCCGCCAGCGCATCGCCGCACAACTTGTGCCGCAGCTTCGTCTCTGGCTCGGCGCCAAGCTGCCCGAGTACATGGTTCCGCAGGCGATCGTCGTCCTTGACGTCATGCCGCTCTCGGCCAACGGCAAGATCAACCGCAAAGCTCTGCCTGCGCCCGAACAGTTCGGCATCGAAACTGCCGGCACCTACGTAGCACCCCGCACCCCCACGCAGGAGATGCTCGCCGCCATCTTCGACGACGTGCTCCGCCTCGATTGCGTCGGCCTCAACGACAACTTCTTCGAGCTCGGCGGGCACTCCCTCTCCGCAACGCAGGTCGTCTCGCGCGTCCGTCAGACCTTCGGCGTCAACCTTCAGGTCCGCGCGCTCTTTGAATCCCCCACCGTCGCCACCCTCTCCGACACCATCGAGCAGATGCTGCGCGACAAGAGCGGCCTCCTCGCACCGCCGATCGTCAAAGTTCCGCGCGACCAGCCGCTCCCGCTCTCCTTTGCCCAGCAGCGCCTCTGGGTGCAGGACCAGATGGAGCCCAACAACCCCCTCTTCAACGTCCCCCGCGCTCTGCGCCTCAAGGGCTCATTGGACGTCTCCGCCCTCGAATCCGCACTCAACGGAATCGTCGCCCGGCACGAGGTCCTGCGTACCACCTACGCCTCCGATCGCGACGGCCACCCGTTCCAGATCATCGCGCCTGAGCTCCTTCTTCCGCTCCCGGTCGTCGACCTCCGCGACCTCCCAGCCGCCGAGCGCGAAAAGGAAGCCAAGCGCCTCGTCCAGCGCGAAGCCGCAACTCCCTTCCAGCTCGCCAGCGAATCCATCACCCGCAACATCCTGCTGCAAATGGCAACCGACGAGCACATCCTCGTCATGAACACCCACCACATCGTCACCGACGGCTGGTCCACCGGCATCATCGTCCGCGAGCTCGGCGCGCTCTACGAAGCCGCGCTCCAGAGCAAGCCCAGCCCCCTGCCCGACCTCCCGATCCAGTACGCCGACTTCGCTGTTTGGCAGCGCAACTGGCTGCAGGGCGAGGTCCTCGGCCAGCAGGTCCAATATTGGAAGAACCGCCTCGAAGGCGCGCCACCAATGCTCGCTCTGCCCACGGATCGTCCCCGCGCCGCAACCTCCGTCTTCCGCGGCGCAACCCATCACTTCCTGCTCCCCGTCACGCTCTCCACCGCAGTCCGTGGCTACGGACGCCAGCGTGGCGCCACCCATTTTATGGTGCTGCTGGCAGCTTTCCAGTGCATGATCCTCCACTTCACCCGCAATCCCGACGTCGTCCTCGGCACCGACCTCGCCAACCGCACCAACCACCAGACCGAAGGCCTCATCGGCTTCTTCGTCAACCTCCTGGTCCTGCGTACCGATCTCTCCGGCAACCCCACCTTCGATGACCTCCTAACCCGCGTCCGCGAAGTTGCGCTCGAAGCCTACGCCCATCAAGATGTCCCCTTCGACAAACTCGTCGAAGAGCTGCAGCCCGAGCGCAGCCGCAACTATCACCCCCTCGTCCAGGCTCTATTCGTCCAGCAGAACACTCCGCGCAACGCCTCCCCCATGCCCGGTATCGAGATGTCGCAATTCCCCCTCGACATGCCATCCAAGTTTGATATGGCGGTCTTCGTCACCGAGACCGACAAGGGCGTCTCCGGCATCTGGATGTATGACGCCGACCTCTTCGATCCCTCAACAATCGCCAGAATGTCCGCGCTCTTCCAGCTCGTTCTAGAGACCGTGACCGCCGATTCCACGACCACCATCAGCCGCCTGACCCAGACCCTCGATCAGGCCGACCAGCAGCAGCGCCAGACCCAGAACAAAGAGTTCCAGCAGGTCAGCCTGCAAAAACTAAAGTCCCTCAAACGCCGCACCGTAACCATCGAGTAGGCTGAGCAGCCACCAGGAGAAGCAAAGAATTATGAGCACGAACACCACTACGGGTTTCCGCCTCTCCGCCGAGCAGGAACGTGTCTGCACCCAGCAGGGCGACACCCCCTTTCTCGCCCAGTGCACCGTCCTCGTCGAAGGCCCGCTGCAACTCGCGATCCTCCAGCAAGCCCTCAACAACGTCATTCAGCAGCACGAAATTCTGCGCACGGTCTACCGCCGCCAGACCGGCCTCAAGCTCCCCTTTCAGGTCATCCTCGACAGCTCCGAAGCCACATGGGACTCCGCCGCCGAACCAACGCTAAACCTCGAAGCTGGCCCGCTCGTCCACGCCTCGCTCTCGTCCCTCGCGCCCGAAAGACACACCCTCACCCTGACCCTTCCAGTCCTCGCGGCTGACGCCCGTTCTCTCCGCAACCTCGTCGGTGAGATCGGCACCGCCTACGCTGCCCTGCTCTCAAACGAGACCGCCGACAACGAGATCATGCAGTACGTCGACATCGTCCAGTGGCAGACCGATCTGCTCGAAGGCGAAGATACCAAAGCCGGCCGCGACTACTGGCGCGACTACAGCCGCAACATCGACCTAGCCGCCACCGCCGCCCTCACCGTGCCCTCCGAGACCGCAGCCACCCCCGCCGCCACCCCCGCCGCCACTCTCAACACACTGTCAGTTGAGCTCAGCGCCCCACTCTCGCAGCAACTCGCCACCATCGCCGCCGGAGAACCCCACGCTCTCGAGGCCTTCTTCCTCGCCACTTACGCGACCCTCATCAGCCGTCTCACCAGTCAGCCCTCCATCGTCCTCGGTTGCACCCTCGACGGCCGCAAATACGAAGAACTCGAGGCCGCCCTCGGCCTCTTCGCCAAAGACGTCCCCCTCCGCATCGACACCCCGGCCGACCTCCCGTTCAGCACTGTCCTCCATCAAACCACGCGAGCCGTCACCGAAGCCCACCAGTGGCAGGAGGCCTTCAGCTGGGCTCAATTCGCCGAGTCGCGCGACGCGGCGCTCCCCTTCGCCTTCGAGTTCGTAGACCTCGGCCCTGCACAGACCTTCGACAACCTCTCCTTCACCATCACGCAACACACTGTCTGCCGCGAGCACAACAAGCTGGGCCTGTCGCTGGTCAAATCCGTCTCCGGCCTCAAGCTCGACCTGCACTTCGACTCCGCGATCCTCGGCCCCGACGCCGTCCAACGCATCGCCGGCTATCTGCAGACGCTGATCTCCGCCGCTCTATCCAGCCCCGAACTCCCCATCGGCGACCTCCAACTCCTCGGCCCCGCCGAACGCGACCAGCTCGTCTCCGGCTTGAACCAGACCGCCGCGAACTACCCCGCCGCAACTATCTCTCAGCTCTTCGAAGCCCAGGCCGCCGCCACACCTGACCGCCTCGCCGTCCGCTCGAACGCCGACGCCCTCACCTACCAGCAGCTCAACGAAGCCGCGAACCAACTCGCCCACTACCTCCGCAACCTCGGCGTCGGTCCAGACTCCCTCGTAGGCCTCTGCATCGACCGCTCCACCGCCCTCATGGTCGCCGTGCTCGGAATCCTCAAGGCCGGCGGCGCCTACGTCCCGCTGAACGCAGACAACCCGAAGCCGCGCCTCGCCCAGCAGATGGTCGACTCCACCGTCCTCATCACCGAGGAGAAACTCCTCGCCCAAATGCCCGAGGTCACCGGCACCACGCTCTGCATCGACCTCCACCAGCCCCTCTGGGCAAGCCTCCCAATCTCCAATCCCAAGCCGGAAGCGACCCCCGACGACCTCGCCTACATCCTCTACACCTCAGGCTCTACCGGGGTTCCAAAAGGCGTCGCCGTCCGCCATCGCAACCTCGTCAACTACACCCAGGCCATCGCAACCCGCCTGCACCTTGACCAGCATCCCGATGGCCTGAACTTCGCCACCGTCTCCACCATCGCGGCCGACCTCGGCAACACCTGCATCTTTCCGGCACTTACCTCCGGCGGCTGCCTCCACATCGTCAGCTACGACGTCGCCACCGACGCCCAACTCTTCGCCGCCTACAACGCACAACACCCGATCGACGTCCTCAAGATCGTCCCGTCGCACCTTCACGCGCTGCTACAGTCCTTTGAAGCTGCGCAGATTCTGCCCCGCAAATTTCTGATCACCGGTGGCGAAGCCCTCACGCGCAACTTCGTCGAGCAGATCGCTTCCCTCTCGCCCGCCTGCGCGATCCTGAACCACTATGGCCCCACCGAAACCACGGTAGGCTCTCTCTCTCTCCTCCTAAGCGACTTCGACTGGCAACACTCTGCCTCCACCACCATCCCCATCGGCCACCCCCTCGCCAACACGCAGGTCTACGTCCTCGACGCGCGCCAGCAGCTTCTCCCCATCGGCGTCACCGGAGAGCTCTACATCGCTGGTGCGGGCGTCACCGCCGGCTACCTCAACGATTCCACGCGCACCGCCGAGCGTTTCCTCCCCAACCCCTTCGTCGCCGATCCCACCGCCCTGATGTACCGCACCGGCGACCTCGTCCGCTACCTCCCCGACGGCAACGTGGAGTTCCTCGGCCGCACCGACGATCAAGTAAAAATTCGAGGCTTCCGTATCGAACTTGGCGAAATCGAGGCCGTCCTCGCAGCCCACGCCGCTGTCCGCCAGGCCGTCGTCCTCGCCCGCGAAAATTCAGACGGCGGGAAACGACTCCTCGCTTACGTCGTCCTTCGTTCTGGTCTTACCGCCGCCAGCGACGACCTCCGCACCTACCTCAAGCAGCAGCTACCCGACTACATGGTCCCTTCGGCCATCCTCCCGCTCCCACGAATCCTGCTCACGCCCAACGGCAAGATCGACCGCCAGGCGCTCCCCGAACCCGAGCTGCACGAAGCCAAACAGTTCGTTGGCCCCCGCACCCCCACCGAGGAAGTCGTCTGCAACATCTGGGCCGAGGTCCTGCGCACGGACCGGGTCAGCACCGAGGAGAGCTTCTTCGATCTTGGCGGCCACTCCCTGCTCGCCACGCAGGTCATCTCCCGCATCCGACGCACCCTCAATGTCGACTTACCCCTCCGTTCGCTCTTCGAGACACCCACTGTCGCCGCCATCGCCGAGCAGATCGACCGCTCGCGCCGCGACCCCAACGCCGTCGAAGTCCCGCAAATCACTCCGGTCTCCCGCGATCAGGATCTGCCGCTCTCCTTCGCCCAGCAGCGCCTCTGGGTGCTCGACCAGATGGAGCCCAACAATCCCCTCTACAACATCCCACGCAGCACCCGAATGCGCGGAGCGCTGGATGTCAATGCGTTCACACAAGCGCTCAATGGTATCGTCCAACGCCACGAGTCGCAGCGCACTACCTTCGGCGTAAAAGATGGGGAGCCAGTCCAGATCATCGCGCAAACGTTAACTCTCGACGTCACGTTGCGCGACCTAACCTCACTCCTCGAAGACGCTCGTACTTCTGAGGCAACCCGGCTCGCTCAGGAAGAGGGTCTGATTCCATTCGACCTCGCCAAAGGCCCGCTAGTCCGCGCCACCCTGGTCAAAATCGCCGACGACGACCACATCCTGCTCCTCACCATGCACCACATCGTCAGCGACGCGTGGTCCGCTGGAATCTTCTTCCAGGAGTTCAGCGAGTTCTACAGCGCTGCCCTCGCCGCCCGCCCTTCCACCTTGCCTGACCTGCCCATTCAATATGCCGACTACGCCGCATGGCAGCGTAACTGGTTCCAGGGTCCAGTCCTCGACCGGCAGCTCGCCTACTGGAAAGAACACCTTCGCGGCGCGCCACCCCTTCTCCAACTCCCTACCGATCGGCCTCGGGGAGCATCTCAATCCTTCCACGGTTCCATGCTAACGATCTCAGTCTCCGGCGAGACCAAACACGCACTCCGAAAACTCGGCCAGAAGGAAGGCGTCACGCTCTTCATGACCCTGCTCGCGGGCTTCCAGACCCTGCTCGCGCGTTACTCCGGGCAGGATCAGATCGTCCTCGGCACCGACCTCGCCAATCGCACAACCACCGAAACCGAGCGGCTCATCGGCTTCTTTATCAACCTCCTCCCCCTCCGCACAGATCTTTCACGAAACCCCTCCTTTCGCGATCTGCTCGGCCGAGTCCGCGAGGTCGCACTCGGCGCCTACGCCCATCAGGAGATGCCCTTCGACAAGCTCGTCCAGGAGCTGCAACCCGAGCGCAGCCTCAGCCACAACCCCATCGTGCAGGCTCTCTTCGTCATGCAGAACCTGCCGCCGAAAGAACGAAACCTCACCGGCCTTAAACTCTCTGCCTTTGAGCTGCCCATCACCCGCTCGAAGTTCGACCTCGCTGTCTTCGTCGTAGACCGCCCCGAAGAACTCACCTGCTACTGGCTTTACAGCACTGACCTCTTCGACGCTGCCACCATCCACAAAATGGCGCGCCACTTCGAAACGCTGCTCACGAACGCAGTCGCCAACCCCGACAACCGCATCGGTGCCATCCAGTATCTAAGCGATGAGGAAGTTCAGGAACAGGAATCCGGCAAGAAGCAGAAGAAACAATCCACCCTCAAGAAGCTTCTCGGAGCCGAGCCAAAAGGCGTCCAACTCATCGACGCCTAGCTTCCTGCAATGCCTGTCTTTCGGTGGGAGGGATGGGCTTCAGCCCCTCCAATAACGCTCATGAAATCAACGGGGCTTTAGCCCCGTACCGCCGACTTCAAACCCGTTCAATCAACCTGGGGACTCGGAAACCTCAACTGCTTCCGGGCTCTCCAAATGCCAGCGCTGCGGCAGTACAAACGCCCCGCGCCATCCCACCTTGCCTGTCCCGTAGTAGTCCGACTCAGTAATAACAATCGGAATCGCATCCTCAATCGAGTCGGCCTTGGTGTTGCTGATATCCAGCCATAGGAAAGTCGTGTACTCCCCCGGCACCAACGTCAGGCTTGGAATATCGCACACAAACACCTGCCGCCCCGACTTCATCTCTGGCGAACGGTCCGGCTCAAAGCAGCTGTTGGCCGTAAATACCCGCTGCCCATAGTTGTTGTTGAACCCGATCCCGATATTGAAGCTGTCGGTCGGCCGCAGGAGATCGAAGTGAACCTTGATCTTCAGCCGTCCACCCAGCGGAATCCCGTCGTGCAGCGGTTGGTCGCCATCGGTAAACAGCTCAGCCTTCACCAGCATCTCGCCCAGCGGAGACTTTCGCCGCGAATTGTTCTCGAATTCAATCACATGTTCAAACGCGCCCACCTTGGCCGCATTAATCCCGAGGTAATGCTGAATGGCGTCGCGCGACGTCCCATCAAACATCAACTTACCCTTACTCAGCAGAACGCCGCGTGTGCACAGGTTCTCCACCGCTGCCATGTTGTGCGAGACAAACAACACTGTCCGGCCACCCCGGCTCACCTCGCTCATCTTGCCCAGACACTTCTTCTGGAACGCAACGTCGCCGACCGCAAGTACCTCGTCCACGACCAGAATCTCCGGCTTCAAGTGCGCCGCCACAGCAAACGCCAGACGCACATACATTCCGCTCGAATACCGCTTCACCGGAGTATCGATAAACTGCTCGACCTCCGCGAAAGCCACAATCTCATCGAAGTTCGCGGTGATCTCTGCCCGGCGCATGCCTAGAGTCGCGCCGTTCAGAAAGATGTTCTCGCGGCCCGTAAGCTCCGGATGAAACCCGGTCCCAACCTCCAGCAGACTCGCCATGCGCCCGCGAATCTTTACCGAGCCCCTGGTCGGGTCTGTAATGCGAGCCAGTACCTTCAACAGCGTGCTCTTCCCCGCGCCATTGCCGCCGACGATCCCCACCACCTCGCCTTCCGCAACGTTGAAGCTCACATCGTTCAGTGCCCAAAAGTGATGGAACCCCTCCTCCGCGCCCTTCTCCGCCGACGAGCGAAACGGCGACTTCAGCTTGCGCGTCACCACCTCGCGCAGCGTCTCGTCACGATTCTGTTCATGACCGATCCGGTATTCCTTCGACAAATTGCGAACTTCAATCATCGGCGCCATATCAGATCACATCCGCAAATACAGTTTCCATGCGACGGAAGATAAACAATCCGCCCACAAACAACAACACACTCACCGTCAACGACAGACCCATCAGCGACCACGAAGCCGGACTGCCCAACAACGCATGACGGAATCCAACCACAATCCCAGCCATCGGATTCAACCCCGCCACCACCTGCCACTTCGCCGGGAGATACCGCATCGGGTAGATCACCGGCGTCGCAAAAATTCCCATTTGCAACATAAACGGCACCGCATACTTCACGTCGCGATAGCTCACATTCACCGCGGAAAGCGCCAACCCTACCCCTGCCGAAGCAAAGAACGCGCCCAAAATGAAAATCGGCAGTTCCAGAATCGTCCACGTAAGCGGCCAACGGTAATAGATCATCAATATCGCCAGCAGTCCCAGGCTCAGCACCAGATCCATCAGGAACGCGCCAATTGCGCCCAGCGGAATAAAGAACCGCGGAAAGTAAACCTTCGACACAAGCTGTTGGTTGCTGATCAGGCTATTGCTCGACTGCGAGACCGAAGTCGAAAAGAAATTCCACGCCGCCACGCCCGAGAACGCAAATAGCGGATACGGCGCGCCATCGCTCTCCATTCCAGCCAACCGATGAAAGATAAACGTAAACACAATCATCGCAATCAGCGGCTGCAGCAAAGCCCACAACCCGCCCAGCACCGTCTGGCGATAGCGAATCTTGATATCGCGCCACACCAGGAAGGCAAGAAGCTCTCGATAGAGGTACACCTCTTGGAAATCGATCGGCTGCCAGCCCTTGCGCGGCTGAATCGTCAACTCAAAATGGGACTTCATGGACTCCCTTAAAACAAACCGACGTTGGGTCTAACGAGATTTCTGCACGCAACCCTATTATCCAATGCTTTTATGGAATCAATAGGATAAAGCTCGTTCGAGACCCTACACCGATGGTGTTATCCCCAAATCAAAGTAGCTAGCCCTTCCAAAACGTAATCACCATGCCACCCGCAACAATCATCGATCCGCCCAGCAGAATCGGCGTCGTCGGCTCTTGTCCAAACCGCAACTTCGCCACAACCTGCGCCACCACGAAGAACAGAGCGACGTACACGCCAAGCAGTTTGCCAAAGTCCCACTGCGGCAGATTCACAAACAAACCATAACCCGCCAACACTGCAATCCCGCCGCAGAACCACAAAGCCTTCGTCGACCCCTCCGAACGATACAGGCCCGACTGAAAACAAGCGTCGCCAAACACTTCCAACGACGCCGCGATCAACAACACAACAAACGCGCCAACCGGAGTCGCAACAAGCTGGTTCAGGGTTTCCTTCATCGCTAAGCTCTTTTCATTTCTAAGTTGGGGGAGTCGCAACCAGTGTAACAGTGCAATCTCGCGAGAATCGTTTGGCGGCAGAGGCGATACCCGGTAGACTGGGGCAACCGCTTTTGGACTCTTAACCACGCACTGCAAAGGACTTACCCTTGAGGTTTATGGGCTTGGTACTACTAATCTCCGGGTGGGCGCTCGTGCTCGCCGCTCTGGTGCTGCTTACCGGCGTCGGACAACGTTTCGCCTTCATCATCGCCGGCATCGCCGTGGAAGCGCTCGGCCTACACCTTATCGGCAGCGCCTATAAGGCACTCCAATCCGTGCCCAAAAAGAGTGGAGCTCAGCGATGAACCTTACTCTTTGCCTTGTTGCCATCATGCTCATCCCGCTGTCCGCCGCTGGCCTCGCTCTCATCCAGCAGGGCCTCGGACGCTCCCGCTCCGCCGCCCACGCCATGATCGCAACCCTATGCGCCGTCGCAGTCGCCGCCATCGTCTTCGTCCTCATCGGATTCTCCTTCGCCGGCTATCAGGGCGGCCCCTTCCACACCTTCACCCTCGCCGGCTTCAAGTTCGACTGGATCGGAGCCGCATCCCTCGCTGCCAGCGGCATCCGATTCGATAACTCCGCCGACGTTCTCCCCGCGCTCACCCTCGCCTTCCAGATCTTCGCCGTCGGCATCGTCGCCATCATCCCCATCAGCGCTGGCTCCGACCGCTGGCGCCTCGGCCCCGTCTGCGCCGCTACCGCGCTCCTCGCCGCATTCGCCTATCCCCTGTTCAGCCACTGGGTTTGGAGCGGCGGATGGCTCGCGCAACTCGGCGACACCTTCCGCATCCCTGCCTTTACTGACATGGGCGGGGCCGCCGTCATCCACACCATGGGAGGCCTCATGGCGCTCTCCGTCGTCTGGATCATCGGTCCACGCCGCGGCAAATACTCCTCCGACGGCATGGCCACCGCCATCCCGGGCCACAACATCGTGCACGTCGCCCTCGGCTGCCTGCTCGCGCTCGCCGGTTGGGTCGGACTCGACTCAGCTGCATCCATGCTCTTCTACGGCGCACCGCCCGAGCAGATCATTGCCATCGTCATCAACACGATGCTATCCGCCTCCGCAGGTGCCCTGGCAGTAGTCGCCATCACCCGCATCCGTTATCGCAAGCCAGACGCCTCGCTCAGTGCCAACGGTTGGACCGCCGGCCTCGTCGCCAGCAGC
Organism: Rhodanobacteraceae bacterium; assembly: GCA_043783075.1. Classification (GTDB taxonomy): domain Bacteria; phylum Acidobacteriota; class Terriglobia; order Terriglobales; family Acidobacteriaceae; genus Edaphobacter. The sequence goes on along the minus strand of JAYVZU010000402.1, from coordinate 38 downwards.
GCTGGCTGCGGCCTGGTCTCACCGCTCGAAGCCATCTT
>JAYVZU010000401.1:0-12490 GCA_043783075.1 Rhodanobacteraceae bacterium | reverse complement strand
TTCTCTTCATGATCCGGCTTACAGGCGTAGGACAGTCCTATCTCAACAACGTCCTTATCCCCGCGCTCTGCGCTAAGGCCGGCGTGCCGCTGGCCGATGTGCGCGGCAACATTACTTCTCATCGCGCACGTTCGACCATCGCTTCGCAGCTCTTCAACGCGAAGGAACCGATGACTTTATTTGAACTGCAGGAGTGGCTTGGCCACGCAAGTCCGTCAGCAACCCAACACTATGCGAAGATTACACCTCTCAAGATGGCCAAATCCTACGCTGATGCTGGATACTTTGCTCGCAACCTGCGCGCCATCGAGGTGCTGATCGATCAGGACGCCGTTCGCACTGGGATCGCTTCAACTGAACCATGGAAGTTCTATGACCTCGGACACGGCTACTGCACCTATGACTTCTTTGAGCAGTGCCCGCATCGCATGGCCTGTGCCAAGTGCGACTTCTATATGCCGAAGCAATCGACCGCAGCTCTCCTGCTCGAAGGTAAGCAGCACTTGCTGAGATTACTTCAGGAGATTCCACTTGGAGACGCCGAACAGGCCGCAGTGGAAGACGGTGTTGCAGCCTACGAAAAACTCCTCCTCAAGCTCGCCGACGTTCCCACACCCGCTGGCCCCACTCAGCGGCAGATCGGCTCCGGCCTTGTACAGATCACTGTTTCGAGACCCGCAGTACAGCCCGTCGTCCAGGAACAAATGCCATCTGCATTCTCACGCGGGGAGCACGGCGGCGGCGGGCCAGCGGAAAACACTTGCCAGTTGCCCTGATTCCACATAATGCACCGACCCTCTCTGCTATGCCGCCAAGCTAGAAGCGCACGTTCAAAGGCAGATTGCAGCCAAACCGGAGATCGTGCAGATCAGCACGGCCTACGGCAAAACGCAGGACGGCAGCAAGATCATCACGCGCAGCAAGTACGTTGAGATTCGCGCAGACAAACCCGATACCCCGGAGAAGGCCAAACAGCCGGAATTCAAAACGTGCAGGTTCATCGCCGAAGCCATCGTTTCCGAAGGCATCGACAAAGGCGAAGTGCGAAGGGTTTGTGCCGAAGCGGGTTGCCCGATTCATCACCCCAAGAAGCAGTCCACCAAAGCCGATGCCAGCCTCAAAGCCGAGCAGGACAAGAGCCGGAAGGAACAAGCACTGGCGAATGCCACCGGAATGCGCGTCCTGCAAACCATCGTCGCAGCCGTCCCCGTCCGATTGATGAAGCGGGATTTTCTCTTCATCGCAGAGCAGATGCTTCCATTGCTTGACGACAAAAGGCTTGAGATGATCGCCCGGAACCGTGGCATTCGAGCGAAGGAAGGCGAGTCCGCCGCCAAGCTACTATCGGCGTTTGTCCGCAAGGCCGAGGAAGGCGCTATCGGCAAGCTGATCGTCGAAGCCATCATCCTGCTTTCGGCCAGCAAGCAAGCGGACGGAGGAAAGATTCTCCGCGCCGCAGCCCAGGCCTACAAGGTGGACACCGATGCTATTGCCCTCAAGGTCAAGCATGAGTTCGCCGCCAAGAAAAAGGCGAGGTCTGCTGCAAAGATCGAGCCAAAGCCAGTCCCGAAAGCATTGAGGAAGAGTGCTTAGGAGCCACAGCGCAGGAATGAGCCTGTCCTTCGGGACAGGCTCAGCGTTTTGCCGGCCCGTCTTTCCCGCCCTGAAGGTCGCTCTCGCCCTGCGAGAGCGTCAATGTTCTGCCCACCCGACGGTCTTATAAAGGCGAATGACCCGGGCGACGCCACTCATAAATTTGACTTGAGCCTTACTTCGAGTCGATTCTCAATACGTGATCCGCCTGGGGATTACCATTGGGGCCGCGAACGATGTCGAATCCCACCACATCTCCCTCCTTCAACGTCTTGTAGGCTTCGATCTCGACCCCGCTGTAATGGCAAAAAACGTCTGCTCCGCCGTCATACGAAATCCTCACTATTCGCCGGGCCATGGGCCCTACGCGGAAGCGGTGATCGTTGTGGTTTGCCGGCTACGCGAGAGAGGCCCCCTGCCCGTATCCACCGTCCTAATCAATGAATTCTCATGCCGACGACCTCAACGCGGGTGGGCGTACTCCCGACCGCCGTTGTACGCACCAGCACTTCAAACGGTTTGATCGTCCCATTCTTGTTTAAAACGGACTTGAGCAGCTCGCCCACAAGGTGTTCGTCGAGACAAAAATCTACGGCTGATTGCAACCCAGAGTTGGTTACACCTTCAAGCAGGAGAACATTCCCAGTGTTCTTGAAGTTGGGCCGAACGGCGACCAATCCGTAATAGGCTTGTTCGGCGGAATAGGGCGCATATGGATACGTCTTGGCTTCGCCGGCTTGCGGGTTGCGATTTTCGATTGCGAAAGATCGTTCAACCGGCTCAAAGCGGATGCTGAAATTGAAATCGCGATCGAACAGCGTTACCCACGGGTTCGCGTTCGATCCGCCCAAGAGGATGGCATTGCCGTCATTCAGTTCCTCGGGGCGTAGGTCGCGAGCATATCGAATAGTCGTCGGTTGACGGCCCAACTCAGGCATCCTGGCTAAACGGTTGACAGCAAGAAGATCCACAAGGTCTGTGTAACGATGGGCGAAGGGGCGGTCCCAATTTGTGAGCGTTGGAAACTGTTGACCCAAGACCTTACGGTATTGCCCATCGACATATTGTTCGGGGGTCACTTCCTGCTGAATGAGTCCGACTGCAATCGTCAGGCCGGTATCGTCGGGCACTATGATCGTCCGGTTTTGGCCAAGCACCCCTGACCAAAATGCATGAAGAGCGGGAGTGGATTCATCGCGTACATTGCGTTGTCCGAGCCTGTAGGCCGCTATCGTCGAGACGACAGCCACGCACAAGGCAACTGGTAGTACAAACTTCCACGAGGCAAACCAGGGACCGGCCTTCAGTTCTGCCCTGCCTGAGGGGATATCAACCCCTTGAGAATTTAATAGTGCTTGCTGCGGAAGCGACGGATGGAGGTCTTCATGCGAAACAGGACTTGCTCCTTTAAGAAGTTCCCGCGGATGAAACTCAACCGCATATCCTCCCTTGGGAATCGAGATGATGAGCGTCTCTGTCACGCCGACGGTGGAGAAATATTCGTCGAGTCGCTTGCGCATCTGCCGCGCGTAGGTTCGAACGATATTGTCATCGCCCGTGCTGTACCCCGGCTTCCTCTTAAACACCTCTGTACCGATCACTTGTTCGGTGACTTGGTCGATCTCCTTCAAGATGGACCGTTCAGCAATGTAAGCCAAAAAGTCTTGGAGTTGTGGCGCACGGCAGAAGCCGGTACTCGCCAAAATGCGTGCGACCAGTGCTCTCCGTGGATCCGACTCCTTCGACTCCAGAGTGCCTTCCGCTTTGGTTTCCTCCGCAACCACTCCCATCAGACTCTCCGCTTGGTACTTCCCCCATGCACCCGTCAAGGGCACAGCGCATTGCGCTCGTCCATCGTGGCACAACTCTATTATCAGGAGGTTACGCCTCTGCTTCTTCACTGGCAAGTTCACGTGTTAACCCCTCCCTTTCACCGTGATAACCCCTTCTCAAGCCCATTCACTCCTCCCATAATCGTCGGGCTAGAAACAAGGGCGTTCAGCCGTTCTGAACTGGGATCAACGCCCGAGAAACCGAAGCGTGATCGGCCCAAAGGGTCGATCAATGAATCTTTTCAGTCACTTACACAGCAACACCTTGAGGTCATATCGATGCAAATGACGTATTCTTTCAGCCTTATGGTCAGTGAAATCCGAAGCCGCTGCATACTAAAATCCATTCTGGTTAGCGCCTGCCTCTTCTTGGCGTTTCAGCTATTTAGCGCAACGCGCGCCTTCGCCCAAGCCGGAGCCGCGAATGGCGCCATCGCTGGCACACTCACCGACACAACCGATGCTGCAATTCCAGATGCCAAAATTACCGCTCGAAATCTACAGACTGGGTTCGTGCGGACAGTTTCGACCGATGCAAACGGTGCGTACAACGTCCCTTTGCTTCCTCCCGGCACCTATTCCCTCCTGATCGAGAAGACTGGATTCGCGTCCCTAAACCGAACCGGCATTACTGTAGACCCTGACCGGGTTGTAGCTCTCCCACTCAGTCTTCCCATTTCTGACAGAGCTGAGGTCGTAACCGTCTCAGCCGACGCCGCCACTGTCAGCACTGAGCCGATGAGCGAAACCTACCTCCCGCAGAAATCTGTCGAAAATCTCCAGATAACTGAACGGAATGCTCTCAACTTCGGCTTGCTGTCACCTGGCATCGCGGGCATTCCAAGCTTCGGTTTCGGCACTCCGGCTTATGCGTTCGGGGGCATCCAGAGACGCAATTTTCGGGCCGACGGAATGGACAATTCCCAGCGAGGTGGCCAGAGCAAACTCGCGATCTTTCCGCCCGAATCGACGCGGGAGGTCAGCGTGATTCAAGGCGCTATGCTGCCTGAGTACGGGGCGACCGTTGGAGGCATCATCAATGTGACTACCCGGGGCGGTACGAATCAATATCACGGAGACGTCCTCACGCTCCAGCGGCGTCCTGGCTTTATTTCCAGACCTTCGCTCGCCAAGACGAAAGCCTTTCAGGAGTTGGCGACATATGAAGCCTCCATTGGCGGACCATTCATCAAGGACAAATGGTGGGGCTTTGCAAATTTTGAGTACGACCCTCAAACAGCCGCACCACCCATCACGATCAACTCTACCTACGCCGCCGCGATCGGCATTCCAGCGAGTGACCTCGGTACCGTACCGTTCCATCAGACGCCGAAAATCTGGGTTGGAAGGACTGACTTCCAGCTAAATCAGAAAACATCGGGCTTCCTGCGCTTGAACTATTTTGGCATTCCAGCTTCTTACAACACGCAATTCGCGGGCCAACCGATTAGTACGAACAACAACTTCTATGACCGCGATGTGTCAGGAGAGTTCCAGCTAACCACAGCGCTTAATGCAAAGACGCTAAATGAATTTCGCTTCAGTGATGCACGTCGTCACAACCGCAATACTCCAGTCTCGGGCAAACTGGCACCGGTTTACGCGATCACAGGTGTTGCGACCATCAATTCAAACTCGACGGCTTTCCAAGCATTCTACGAACACTACGACGAGTTTGTGGACAATGTTTCCATGGATAGGCGCGGCCATAGCTTAAAGTTCGGCACTGATATAGAGACCATCCACAACAATTTAGTCGACCGCCTCGCACAGACGTTCACTTTCGGTGCGTCCGGCACGAACGCCGTCACGGGATTGCCAAACTCAATCCAGCAATACCTAGACACGAAGAACGGTGTCACGCCAACGGGCTACACGCAACTCACTCAACAGTTCGGCAACAATACTGCTGACTTCCGCGACACCTACATGGCCTTCTTTGCGCAAGACCAGTGGAAGATTTCCCGAAATCTAATGGTTTCCTATGGTGGCAGGTATGCATTCATCAAATACGCGCCCCTGGATGGCAATGCGTTGCTCGCCACATCGCGGTCGATCCCACCAGATTACGCAGACTTTGCTCCGCATCTCGGCATCGCTTATCAACCCACTCCGCGCACCTCTATCCGAGCAGGATACTCAATCCTCTACGACCTTACGGATATGCAGTATGTCGGGACAGCGACCCGAAACAATGGTAAACGGGTACGGACCTATACCCTTGCCGGGACGGCAGCGGGAGCACCCGCGTTCCCGACCGGCTTTACAGCAGAGCCTACAGCGGGTGCCCAGGTATCGAGCGTGGCCGGCTTCGACCCCAATTTCAGGACCTTTTACGCCCACCAAGCCAACCTGCTCATTAACCAGGATCTTGGTCATGACTTCGGTCTGGAGTTCGGATATCAGGTTTATCTTGGACACAGGTCACCCACGTTCCTCGACGCTAACCTTGGAGCGCCAACCGGAACGCTGGCCGATGGAAGGCCAGTGTTTGGCGGCCCACGGCCCAATACCTCGATCAACCAGAACTTCCTTGTCTCCTCCGTCGGAGGGTCCAACTACAACGGTGCCTACATCGCGTTGACAAAGAGACTGTCGCACGGCGTGGAGTTTTCCACCAGCTATACCTTTTCCCATACATTGAACAACAACGATTCCTCGGTTGACACCATCTCAAGCGCGACTGGGCTCCCAACAAGCCCGGGGAACTTGAACTTTGATTATGGCAATGCATCGGACGACCAAAGACACCGATTCGTGTTCCAAGGGGTGTTCCAACCGACTGTGACTGGATCGCCGCTCGTCCGTGCTGTTCTCAACGGATGGTCGTTCGCCCCGGACGCAACGGTGTACAGTAGCTTCCCAATCAACGCGACTGCTGGCGTCGATCTGAATAAAGATGGTCAACTGAACGATCGGCCACTCTTCACAGCACGCAACTCCTTCAGGGGACCGCTGTTTCGGATTGTCGATATGCGAGTCGGTCGCATGTTCAAGTATCACGAACGCTATTCGATCGAAGCCCTTGCAGAGGCAATCAACCTCTTCAACTCCAAGAACGCGGCATGCAACCTTATTAATGGTTGCACCGGTGCAGTTGTAAGCACTTCGGGAGCAGCCGACTTCGGAAGAGTAACTGCGGCATACGAGGCACGCCAACTGCAAGTCGGTGCTCGGCTCCGCTTCTAACAAAGCTGAATGATCGGGAGAGATTCATGCAGACACGTCGATCGTTCCTTACCGGCGTCGGAGCCGCCGCGGCCTCTGCCGCGGCGCTCCGTGCCGGAGCTTCGACAGCGCCCTCAGCCCATGGAGTCAGCGCGTTGGCTCCTTGGGTTCCAGGTCAACTGGACATCCACCACATATCCACAGGCCGGGGCAACAGCACCTTGTTTGTCTGCCCAGATGGTACGGTCATGCTCGTCGATGCCGGAGCCATCTACACGCCGCTGAAGTACACCATTGCCCCCAAACCTGACGGCCTGCGGCGGCCAGGAGAATACCTCGGACGATATATAAAGCGGCAGTTAGCTGCCGTTGGTCGGAAGGAGATCGATGTTTTTCTTCCTACACACTTCCATGACGACCACGTCGGAGCTGTGAGTTCCGCCACGCCGCTGCATTCAAGTGGTCTATTTCATGTGACGGGGATTTCTGATGTGGCGGCCACAGTTCCAGTGACGCGGATTGTCGATAGAGGTTTTCCTTCATACGACTACCCGGCACCCATCGAACGAGAAGACTCAAAAAACTATGCGGCATTTGCACAGTATGCCTCGCGGACGGGGGTGAAGGTCGAGAGATTCGAAGCTGGCAGCTCAACACAACTTGGGTTGGTGCGCGACGCAGGTCGGTACCCAACTTTCAAAGTTCAGAATCTTGCAGTGAACGGGCACGTTTGGACTGGCGACGGTGACCATAGCGCAAATCATTTTCCACCTATCGCGACCTTGCGACCCAGTGAGTATCCATCAGAAAACATGTGCAGCCTCGCACTTCGGCTTCAGTACGGTGGTTTTCGTTACTACACGGGAGGCGATTTAGAAAGCGACACGGATTACGGTAAGTCGCCGTGGAGAGATATCGAGAGTGCCGTCGCAAAGGCTGCAGGCCCCGTCAACGTAGCCGTCGCCAATCATCACGGCTACGTGAACGCCGTCGGTCCACTCTTCGTTCAGCAATTGCGACCCCAAGCATTCGTTGTTATGGGCTGGGATTCGGCCCATCCAACCATCCCGACCCTCGATAACATGCTTAGTAGCCGCTTGTATCCAGAGCCTCGTGACATCTTCGTTACCGCACTCAAGGAAGAAAATCGCATCGCTACCCGGCGACTCTCAGAAATTACTAGTGGCAATGGCCATGTGGTGATCCGGGTGCAGCCGGGCGGAGTGACCTACCGAATTGTGGTTCTCGACAATATGGTCGAATCCAACATTGTCGTGTCAGAACACGGGCCGTATCAATCTTCCTGATCGGCCCATAATCGAGTTCACTGTCTGCGACTAATCTGAAGGAAAACTGAATGAGGATTACGTTCTATCTTGTAAAGAGCACCATCGTCGGAGCTCTCGGGGGCCTGTTATTCGGCTTCGACACCGCAGTGATCGCCGGCACCACACACGAACTCACTAGGATCTACCATCTCACGCCGACTACGCTAGGCCTCACGGTGTCGATCGCCCTCTGGGGGACTGTGGCGGGTTGTCTATTCGCCGGTGTACTGGGACAGAAGTTTGGCGGGCGTGAAGCCCTGCGCCTAATGGCCGTGCTTTACATCATTTCGGCAATCGGATGCGCCTTGGCTTGGAACTGGCCTGCTCTCATTTTCTTCAGGTTCATAGGAGGTCTTGGAATCGGTGGTTCCTCCGTCTTGGGCCCCGTTTACATTGCGGAGTTAGCTCCAGCTAAGTGGCGTGGGCGATTGGTGGGCCTCTTCCAAATCAACATCGTACTCGGCATCCTACTGGCATACTTTTCGAACTTCCTGATCGCGGGTATGAATCTTGGTGCTGATGAATGGCGTTATGAGTTAGGGGTCGCTGCGCTCCCCGCGATCATGTTCCTTGTCATGCTTTACGGCATACCAAGAAGTTCGCGTTGGCTGGTGACACAAAGTCGCCTCAGCGAGGCTCGAGCAGTCCTGGAGGCTATGGGATCGCCCGACTCCGATGCTGAATTGCTGGAGATCAATGAGTCTATCCACTTTGAACAATCCTCTGCATCGGAGCCCCTCTTCAAGCGCAGCTACAAACTGCCGATCATACTGGCAATCACTATCGGAATGTTCAACCAGCTTTCCGGAATCAACGCCATTCTCTACTACCTCAATGATATTTTTCTAGCTGCTGGCTTTAGCAAGGTCTCCGGAAACATGCAGTCCGTGATGATCGGTGCGGTAAACCTAGCGGCTACCGTAATCGGCATGTCGATGATCGACAAAGTTGGTCGCAAGACACTCTTGTTGATTGGGTCCGTCGGAACCGCCTTCTGCTTATCGGGTGTGGCTTGGGTATTCCTGACTCACAGCCACCAGTCCTACTTGCTTTGGTTGCTCACTTCGTACATAACGTTTTTCGCCATCTCTCAAGGGGCCGTCATCTGGGTGTATATCGCCGAGGTCTTTCCGACACGCGTGCGCTCCAAAGGGCAGAGTCTTGGGAGCGGGGCACATTGGATAACCAACGCGGTCATCTCAGGATTGTTTCCGGTACTCGCCCGTCATTCCGGCGGTACTCCCTTCGTTTTCTTTGCAGCCATGATGGTTCTCCAATTCGTTGTTGTACTTTTCGTTTATCCGGAAACGAAAGGATTGACCCTTGAACAACTTCAGGCTCGACTCGTGCCACGGAGAGCCAGCAATGCATAAGACGCACGAATTCAAGAAGAGCGCTTCAAAGCCGCTTATCGTCGCTTTGGGCGAGGTTCTTTGGGATGTGTTGCCGGCGGGAGAGAGATTGGGCGGAGCGGCGGCCAATCTGTGCGTAATGGCAGGACGGCTTGGAAGTAATGCCGTACTCGCAAGCCGAGTCGGCTCAGACGAACATGGGACGCGAATCGTTGGAGAACTCGCAGCGTTTCCGGTAGACACGAACTTTGTCCAACGTGATCCTCTTCTTCCGACAGGCCAGGTCACAGTAGCCATTGACAAGGAAGGCCAACCGGCCTACTGCATACATGAAAATGTTGCATGGGACGCGTTCGAGTTTTCTGCCGAGTGGACTCAACTCGCGCAGGATGCAGATGCGGTCTGCTTTGGGACGCTAGCGCAACGAAGCCCGCTGTCCAAAACAACTATCGAAAAGTTTCTCGCGACGACTCGTAAGGGGTGCTTGCGGGTTTTGGACCTAAATCTCCGGTATCCCTTTGTCAGCGAAGAATTGATCCGGTGGTCTCTGACGCAGGCCTCGGTGTTGAAGGTGAACGAAGAAGAATTCAAGACTGTCTCCGACCTCTTGAACTTGCGCACGCGCCCTAGCATAGATATGTGGAGGGCCTCCGTAGACACACTGATGAGTGCGTTTCCGCTTTCTCTGGTTTGCGTAACGTTCGGAGGCGCAGGCAGCTTGATCGTTTCCAACCACGGCCATTATCGTCATCCGGGCCTTGCTATCAGCGTGGTCGATACAGTCGGTGCTGGAGACGCTTTTCTTGCCACCGTCACGCACTTGGCTCTTCAGGACGCATCGCTCGCGGAGATCAGCGGCGCGGCGAACAGGAACGGAGCCTGGGTCGCCTCCCAAGCTGCTGCAATCCCCGATCATTGGCCGCCTGATTCCGAAATTGCAGAGGTCGATTTCGAGCAGGCCATCGAGGGCCAGCTATGAGCCCAACTCTCAACCGGCGACAGTTTGTCGCTTCGTGCGGCGGAACTGCGGCAGCTTCGCTTATTCCGTCCATCCCTGCCTTCGGCGAGAGCGCGCAAATATCTCCTACAACCCTGTCTCAAGACCCGCTCCGCCCCCAATACCATCTCCTTCCCGCCGCCAACTGGATGAACGATCCAAATGGGCCGATCTACTGGAATGGGAACTACCACGTCTTCTATCAGTACAATCCCGGCGCGGCCAGATGGGGAGACATGCACTGGGCCCATGCCGTTAGCCCGGACATGATTCACTGGCATCATCTGCCGATTGCGCTGTCACCAAACCCAGTCGGCCCGGACCGCGACGGTTGCTTCAGTGGTAGCGCTGTGGTCCATAACGGTGTTCCCACCATCTTGTATACGGGCGTCCGATCGACCTCGCCCGAAGATGCAACCCTCCGCGACGGAACACACAACTTCCACGAGTCACAATGCATCGCCACCTCTCACGATCCCGAGTTGCGGACATGGACCTCCGAACGCAGGCCAGTCATCCCCGGTCCTCCTGTCAGCCTTGCCGTGACCGGGTTCCGTGATCCATGCGTATGGAAGGATGGACTGCACTGGTACATGGCTCTGGGCTCCGGATTCCCGAAGCGCGGCGGTTGTGTATTGCTCTATCGCTCGCGCGACCTACGCTCATGGGAATACCTGCACCCGCTGATCGTCGGAGAATGGAACGGAATTTCTAAGACCGATCCTGTCGACTCCGGGGAGATGTGGGAGTGTCCCGATTTCTTTGAATTAGACGGGAAGCACGTGCTGCTCTACTCGACCGAAAGAAAGGTTTATTGGCTCATCGGAAGGTTGGACAGGGAGAGCATGATCTACCACCCTGAAAGTCATGGGCTGCTCGATACCGGTGCCTTCTACGCTCCCAAATCGATCCTCGATCACGGTGGGAAGCGCATCCTTTGGGGCTGGATTCCGGAGACTCGTCCTCAAGCCGAATACTTGAAAGCAGGATGGGCCGGCGCTGTCGCACTCCCCCGTGTGCTTTCCATTAGCAAGGACATGCGACTCTCCATGCGGCCATTGCCCGAGTTGAGTGCACTCCGCGACCCCGCCACAAACAAGACCATCGCGCCCTTCTTCTCGAACTTCTCCGGGGAGATTCTCGCGAGCTTCGACCGATCGAGCCAGGTGTCCTCGCTGACGATAGGCTCCTTCGATCATCCGTATTTGACTGTTGCATATCATGCCTCCGATCCCGGTCATATCGAGATAGATGGGGAGAAATTGGAACTCGCTGATTTACCCACCGACAATCTCGAATTGCACATCTTTATGGACGGATCAATTCTCGAAGTCTTCATCAATATGTCGGGAGCGCACACGAAACGTGTCTACAATCTCGATCTCAATTCTCCGCGAACGAGTGTTCTTGTGAGCGGAGATGTTCGATATTTGATGGCCTGGCAATTGCGGCCAATATCACGTAATCGACTCACGACGTGAACCTTGGGGCTCGCCCTCTTGGGCAACAGTGGAAATCTTCTGTGGGTTCTTTTGGGCACAGGATGCCCGAATTTTGGGCGTGTTCATCTCTTGACGAGGAATTAGCTATGACCGAATTTGTTGAAATGAAAATCCAAGAGGCGGTAGTCACTCTGTCCGACGAACTGAATTATGCTCGGGCTTCCGAGAAGCTGAATATCACGCAGCCGGAGTTGAAGCGGCAGATTACTGAATTGGAGAACCAGTTGAAACTCCAGATCTTCCGCATGAGTGGAGAGGGTGTTGAAGTCACGGAAGCCGGACAAGTGTTTGCGAACGCGTGCCGCACGTTTCTAGCAACTCGCTCCGGTCAAGGAGCTAAAAGCAAGATTCAAGACTAAAGGTTTGACGGTGATGCGGCATGAAAACCATGCGCCACAAGACTGTCCTCCTCTATTTCAGCGGAGTAAAGCGGGCAGAAATCGGTGAAGCCAAAATGCTCCAGTTCTTGAGCCTCTTGCGGAGTAATCAGCAGTAGATTCTCCAGCAGAGCAATCCTGCTTGCCCGATTGTCAAAGCGCCGGACGCGCATCGACCCATCCGCCCATTTTCCCCAAATCAGGACATGGAAACCATCTTCGCGCGGAAATACGATTATCTTCGCCTGCATCAACTCAAGCCCCCAATCCTTCGCGGTTCTTTAGTGTGCCTCCGCACTCATTTTTCGCCGTGTCACTTTCATGGCGCGATCACAACCCGA
>JAYVZU010000400.1:0-4177 GCA_043783075.1 Rhodanobacteraceae bacterium | reverse complement strand
GGCGAGGATCATGAGCGGCGCGGTCATGACGAGCGGGCTCTCATGCGGGGCGGGGCCGTGGCTGTTATCGGAGTGGCTGTGCGCATCGTGGGCGCTGTCGGCACCGCGGTAGGTGGCTGCGAAGACGTAGCACATCTGACGCGTCATGTAGAAGGCCGTCAGCAGCGCACCAAATGCGGCCATGTAGAACGGGATACGGGAGATGCTCCACGCGAATGCGGAGTGGAGGATTTCGTCCTTGCTCCAGAAGCCGGCGAAGAGCGGGAAGCCACACAGCGCGAGCATGCCGCAGGTGTACGCCACGAAGGTGATCGGCATGAACTTGCGGATGCCGCCCATGTGACGGATATCCTGCTCGCCCGAGCAGCCGTGAATGACGGAGCCAGCACCGAGGAAGAGCAGCGCCTTGAAGAAGGCGTGCGTGATGAGGTGGAACATGCCGACTGCGGGGCCACCGACGCCGAGGCCGATCATCATGTAACCGAGTTGCGAGACGGTGGAGTAGGCGAGGATGCGTTTGATGTCGTACTGCGCGACGGCGACGAGTGAGCCGAAGAGCGCGGTGATTGCTCCAACCCAAGTGACGACTTGCAGGGCGACTGTCGGTGTGAGGGCTGAGCCGAGCTGATCGCTCATCAGCGGATAGATTCTTGCGATGAGGAAGACGCCGGCGGCGACCATGGTTGCGGCGTGGATGAGCGCGCTGACCGGGGTGGGACCTTCCATCGCGTCGGGCAACCAGACGTGCAGCGGAACCTGGCCGGACTTGCCTGCGGCACCGCAGAAGATAAGCAGGCCGATGCCGGTTGAGACTGTGAGTCCGAGGATGGTCGTGTGTGTGACGAGCGTGGTGAGGGCGGAGTGTTCGAGGCACCCGGTGCCGCCGTCGTAGAAGAGTAGCGTGCCGGTCTGGAAGTAGAGCCACGCCATGCCGAGGAAGAAGCCGAGGTCGCCGATGCGGGTGACGATGAAGGCTTTCTTGGCGGCAGCGGCGGCGCTGGGTTTATGGAACCAGAAGCCGATGAGCAGGTAGGAGGTGAGGCCGACCAGCTCCCAGCACATGAAGAGGAGGAGGAGGCTGTTGGCGATGACTACGCCGAGCATGGCTCCGGCGAAGAGCGCGAGGAAGCAGAAGAAGCGCGTGAAGTTCTTGTCGTCGGACATATAGCCAACGCTGAAGATGAAGATCAGCAGGCCAACGAAGGTCACCATCACCAGCATGACGGCGGTGAGCGGATCGAGCACCCAGCCGAGCTTCAGCCACTCGGTGCCGAAGTGCAGCCAGTTGAAGTTGAAGACTTCTTTTGTCTCACTGCGGCTAAGCACGACATGCGCGAAGGCGCAGAGCGCGAGCAGAAAGGAGAAGGCCATGGAGCCGATGGCGAGGGCAGCCGCGACGGCGCGGTGGCGCTGCTTCGTGACCGCGATGACGCCGCCTGCCAGGATTGGCAATGCGGGCACCAGCCAAAGATTTAGTACGATCCACGCCATAGAAGTTGTTCGTTCTTAGTTGCTAGTGCTTTAGCCCTTGAGGGAGTTGAGTTGGTTGACGTCTGTTGTCTTGGTGTGGCGGTAGACGGCGAGGATGATGCCCAGACCCACGGCAGCTTCGGCGGCGGCCACGGTAATTGAGAAGATGGTGAACATCATTCCGGTGAGCGCCGCGGGGTTTGGACCGTAGCGCCAGAAGGCGATGAAGTTGAGATTCGCGGCATTGAGCATCAGCTCGATACCGATGAGGACGAGAATGGCGTTGCGGCGGAGGAGCGCGCCGGCGAGGCCGATCGAAAAGAGTAACGCGGAGACGAGGAGGTAGCCGTTGAGTGGGCTCATTATTTATCCTTCTCCTGCGGCATTGCGAGGATGACCGCGCCGATCAGAGCTGCGGTGAGAAGCAGCGCCATGATCTCCAGCGGCAGCACGAACTTGTGCATCAGGGCCTGGCCGATTTCAGCAACAGTAGCCACGGGTTGTGCGGACGAAGTCTGCCCCATCGGAGCCGCGAGGATGGCCCATGCGAGTACGCCGAAGACAGCTCCGGCGACCGATCCGCCAGCGAGCAGCGCGGACGGCTTCGGCAGCGGGCGGCGTTCGATATCCATCTTGCCACCCTGCGTCATCATGATGGCGAAGACGGCGAGGATGGCGACTGCTCCGACGTAGACCAGAACCTGCGTGAAGCCCACAAACTGTGCGCCGAGTTCCAGGTACAAAGTGGCCAGTCCGACCAGCCCGACGGTAAGCGCCAGGATGCAGTGGATCGGGTTGCGCAGACCCATCGCGGCGGCTGTTCCGGCGATGGTGAGGGCGGCGAGAATGAGGAAGACCAGGGTCATCGGGACTTGTAATTACTCGGCGTAACGGTAGGTTCTAACCTGCAGCGTCTTGCCCTGCTTCAGGCTGCGGCTGGTGAGAAGGAACGGGACAACGACCATCAGGGTGCAGACGATCCAACGAAGGATTCCAGCAGGCATGAAGTGCCAGACCCCAGCGGTAATCAGGTTGAGCAGCGTCATGGGGAGCATGAACTTCCATGCAAGGCCCATGAGTTGATCCATGCGGAGACGCGGCAGAGTTCCGCGCACCCAGATGAAGCAGCAGATGATGACCAGCAGCTTTGCGAAAAACCAGAGATAGGACGGGACCCAGCTGAGACCCCCGAACGGTGCGCCCCATCCGCCGAGGAAGAGCGTAATCGCCATGCCGCTGGTGGCGAACATTCCGAGGTATTCGCCGAGAAAGAAGAGAGCGAACTTGAAGCCGGAGTATTCGATGTAGTAGCCAGCGATGATCTCGGACTCGCCTT
Source organism: Rhodanobacteraceae bacterium (assembly GCA_043783075.1). Taxonomy (GTDB): domain Bacteria; phylum Acidobacteriota; class Terriglobia; order Terriglobales; family Acidobacteriaceae; genus Edaphobacter. The sequence goes on along the minus strand of JAYVZU010000400.1, from coordinate 1,371 downwards.
CGGGAAGGTCGAATGGAGAGCGATTGGATTCGGCCGTCGCGGCGATCATGAACAGGATGAAGCCGGCAAATCCCCACGGGGTGAAGACGTACCAGTGGGGAAGACCAAAGGTAAAGCCGGACTGCGCCTCGACGATTCCGACAGTCGAAAGCGATCCCGACGCCATGATGATGACGATGGCGGCAAGCACTAGCGGGACTTCGTAGCTGATCATCTGCGCTACGGCTCGCATTGCGCCGAGCAGCGAGTACTTGCTGCGACTGGACCAGCCCGCCATGAAGACCGCCAGCTCCACCATGGAGCCGATGGCGAAGAAGAAGAGCACACCAGCGTTGAGGTCTGTAATGACCATGTTGCGGCCGATTGGCAGGACCGCGTAAGCAAGAAACGCCGCGAGCACCATCACGACCGGCGCGAGAAAGTGGACCAGGTGATCGGCATCGCGGGGGATGACGTCTTCCTTGGTAAGCGACTTGATGCCGTCAGCCATGGGCTGCAGGAATCCTGCGGGGCCGACGCGGTTCGGGCCGTAACGGTTCTGGATGCGGCCCAGGCCCTTGCGCTCGAGGACGGTAGTAATCGCGAAGAGCAGCGGGAAAGCCAGCAGGACCGGGACGACGGAGAGAATCGCCGAAGCAATCGGCTCGAGCGCGACGGGGACGTAGCCCAGCAGCAAGTGCTTTGTGGTGACGAATATCTGGTCGAGCGTCTCGGGCGTCATTCTAGGTCGAGCTTCCCTTCACCGCGTCCGTTGCGGGTGCGGGAGGTGTCGGGGCCGGTGCAGGTGCGGCCGGTTTGGGAGCGGCTTTGGCGCGGGCGGCCGCCAGTTCGGCGTCGACGGCGGCGGCTTCGGTCGGGTGGATCTGGTGGTAGTACTCGTTCGACTTTGCTAGGCGCTGCTTCGGCCACAGGAGGTCGTCGAAGCGATCCTGGGTGCTGAGCTCGAAGGTGGTGTCCATCTTGATGGCGTCGAACGGGCAGACCTCGACACAGATCTGGCAGCTCATGCAGACGGAGATATCGATCTGAAATTGCGCGGGGTAGAACTGAAGTTTGCCGGTCGCGTCGGGTTTCTTGTCTGTGCTCTTGTCGATCAGGATGCACTTGGGCGGACATTCCTTTTCGCAGATAAAGCAGGAAACGCAGCGGAGGCCCGCCATGGCATCTTCGCCGTCGTAGACCAGGAATGGGAAGTTGCGCGTGGCTTCAATCCGTGGAGCCCGTTCTTCCGGGAACTGAATGGTCGTCAAACGATCCTTGCGGACGAAGCTGCCGAGGAAATTGCGGGCGGTCTCGGTCAGACCCTTCAGAATGCCTACACCAACCATGAATCCTCAATCCCCAGACGCGAAAAACTTCAAATTCCGGACA
>JAYVZU010000399.1:0-4180 GCA_043783075.1 Rhodanobacteraceae bacterium | reverse complement strand
AGTTCCACCACTCGTGTTCCTTGTTTTCATGCCGGGGTGCGTCCCAGTAGAAGGCCTGCATCATGACTGACATGCGGGTTGAGATGCAGAGGGTTGGCGGTGGGTTGTTAGGTGTGGCCCCCTCTCCCCTAAAGTACGTAAAGTCCGGATGTAAAGGGGTTAAGCCCGAACTTAGGTTCGCCAGGATGACGACGTGGTTGGAGGTAGAGCCTGATTTAAGGATAAGGGATTTGGGGTAGTGATCGTGCAAAATTTCTTTTGACGTAAGTTGTTGATTTGGAGTGGCTTGCGGGGGAGGTGGAATAAATATCGCTTGACACGGGAATTGCTGGTTTTTTTGCAGATGTGACGATTGGAGGAGAGCATACCCCAGGGGCTGAAGCCCCGATTCTCTTGTGCGGAGGAGAGGACCAAGGCTGAAGCCTTGGCGTACCTAGAAGCAACGGCAAGGGCAACGACAACGGCAAGGGCAAGGGCAACGACAACGACAACGGCAACGGCAACGGCGAGGGCGAGGGCAAATGCAAATGCAAATGCATTTGGAACGACTTGAACGGGGATTAGTGGGATAGAGGCGGGATGAGGGGGATGAGGCTATGGGTGGTGGGGGTCGGTTAGCCGAGTTTGTAGCGGGTTTCGGCGAGGCGGTATAGGGGGCGCCAGACGAGGCGGTTGGTGGTGACGACCATGATGGAGATGCAGATGGTGCCGAGGAGGATCATGGGGAAGGCGGCGTGGTCCGTGGCTTCGGCGATCTGCTCGCCCAGGCCGACGGTGGTGAGGACTTTTCCGTCTACGGGAAAGTATTCGGCGAAGATGCTGGCGTTCCACGCGCCGCCCGACGCGGTGACCATACCGGTGATGAGGAAGGGGAAGATGCCGGGCAGGATGACGGTCTTCCAACGCTCCCAGCGCGAGAAACGGAAGAGTGTTGCGACTTCCTTGAGGTCGTTGGGGATCGCCATTGCACCGGCGATGACATTGAACAGGATGTACCACTGGGTGCCGAGCAGCATGAGGGCGATGGACCCAATGCCTAGTCCGCCGCCAAGCCGGATGAGGAGCAGCAGGACGACAGGGAACAGGGCCGTGGCGGGGACGGACGCGGCGATCTGGGCGAGCGGCTGGGCGATCCTCGCGAGACGTGGATGGAAGCCGATGGTGACGCCGACTGGGATTGTCCACGCGGCCGCGAGGAGAAGCGAAAGATTGACGCGGAGGAAGGTGGCGGCGGCTCCCTTGGCGAGCTCCAGATACTGCGCCCCGGTGACTGGGCGGATTAACTCGATGGCATGCATCGCCGCGAAGAGGACGCCGATGGCTACGAGTGTTCCGAGCGCCCAGAGGAGGATCTGGCTGGCTGGGCTCTCTTTATGTGGTTTCTCTGTGGCTAGTTTTGCGACACGTTCCTTGCGGCGCTCGGCGAGCTTGGCGTAGATGGCCTCGCTAAGCGGAATTATGGTGCGGCGGCGGATGGATTTGACGGCGTGGGAGTGGGTGAGCAGATGCAATAACGGAGAGCTGACTCGCTGTGAGCTTTCGACTTGCTCGAACTTGAACTTGTCGCTCCAGGCGATGAGAGGTCGCCAGATGAGCTGGTCGATGGCGACGATAATGGCGATCATCGTGATGAGGCCCCAGGCGATGGCTGGGCCGTTTTTGGCTTCCGACGCGGTCTGCAGGTAGGAACCGAGGCCGGGGAGGCGAAAGTCTTTGGTGCCGAGGTGCAGCATCTCGCACGGCATGAGGGTGAACCACGCTCCGGCGACGGACATGACGGAGTTCCAGACGAGGCCGATAGCGGCGTAAGGGAGTTCAAGCTGGAGCAGGGTCTGCAGGCGGGAGTAGCGGTAGATGTCGGTGGCTTCGCGGAGCTCGCGTGGGATGGTTTTGAGCGAGGAGTAGAAGCTGAAGGCCATGTTCCAGACTGCGCCGGTGAAGAGGAGGAAGATGGCGCCGAGCTCCACGCCGACGTGGCGGGTTGGGAAGAGGGCGATCATTGCGAGCATGACAGGCGGGAGAAAACTGAGCACCGGGATGGACTGCATGATGTCGAGCGCGGCGATCATGAAGGCCTCGACGCGCTTGTTGTAGGCCGCGAGGTACCCATAACTGACGGCGAAGATCAGCGAAAGAATGTAGGCGAGGAAGATGCGGACGACGGAGAAGAAGGCGTAGAGCGGCAGGGCGCGTGGGCTGAGGGAGATGATAGTCTGCTCGGACGGTGGACCGGCCCAGAGCATGGCGACGCGGACGATAGCGTAAAAGACGGCGAGGCCGATGGCGGCGACGCAGAGATCGAGGAAGAAGGGCCGGCTGCGCTTGAGGATCTGGGTGCGGGCAAGGGTTGCACGGACTGGGATGGTCGCGAAGCCGTGTTTGTTGGAGTGGCCGGGCATGGGGCTACTCCTCGCTCTCGGCCGCGATCTCTTCGGTTTCGCCTAGTTCTTCGTTCAGGATTTCGGGCTTGGTGAAGCGACGGCGAGAGGCGTCGAAGTCGAAGATTTCGGCGTAGCGACCCCAGCTGATGGCGGTTTCGAGCTGGCGGATGGTCTCCTCTTCGCTGAACTGCTCGTCGAGCATGTCGTGGAAGAAGTCTTCGGGAACGCTGCCGTCTTTCTTGGCCTCGACGGCGCGGACGATCTGGCGGAGGAGGAGGATTTTGTCGATGGCGGCGGCGCGGAAGACTTCCTTCTGGCGCAGAATCTCGGAGTTGGCGAACTCCGCTCCGAGCGGCGTGATTTCGGCGTCGCCCTCGTTGACCTTAAGGAAGCCGAGGAGGTTGGCGGCGTCGACGATGGGGAGCAGATCGTCGATCTCGAATGCAAGGTCGTCAGCGAGGCGGAAGATGTCGTCTTTGCCGTTGTGGTCGATGAGGATTTCGAGCAGACCGGCGATGCCGCCGGGGCGAGCGTGCGGGAGCATCTGGTAGTGGGCCTGCCGCTCCTGGTCGCGTTGTCGGGCCTGGCGCTCGGCGGGGGTCTGGTTGGGCAGCTCGGGGGGCTGGGCGTCGGGCTGGGTGAGAACTTTGTAGACGTAGTCGACTAACTGAGTGAAAGCCGGGGCTTTGCGGTCGCGCGGATGGGTGAGGGTGACCTTGAAGTCGGTGCGGACCTTGCCGGGGTTGCGGCCGAGGACGATGATGCGGTCGGCGAGGAGGACCGCCTCCTCAATATTGTGCGTGACGAGGAAGATGGCCTGAGTGGGGATGGTCTTGTTCTGCCAGAGCTCTAGGAGTTCGGAGCGGAGGTTTTCGGCGGTAAGGACGTCGAGGGCGGAGAAGGGCTCGTCCATGAAGAGGACTTCGGGTTCGACGACGAGGGCTCGGGCAAAGCCGACGCGCTGGCGCATACCGCCGGAGAGCTCCTTGGGGTAGGCGGCCTGGAACCCGTCGAGACCGACGGTGTCGAGCATCTTGAGGGAGCGGCGGCGACGCTCGTGCGGCTCGAGACCGCGGGCCTTCAGGACGGCCTCGACGTTTTCGAGGACGGTGAGCCAGGGGAAGAGCGCGAAGCTCTGGAAGACGATGGAGACGTTAATGTCAGTGGTGGCGATGGGCTTTTCGTGCCAGAAGACCTGTCCGGCGGACGGCTGGGAGAGGCCGGTGAGCATGCGCAGGAGGGTGGATTTTCCAGATCCGGAGGGGCCGAGAAGCGCGACGATTTCTCCGGCCACAATGGAAAGGTCGGTCGGCGCGATCACCTGAATTCTGTTCTCGCTGGGCTGGGCGTAGTATTTCTCCACACCCTGTGCACGGATAATCGGTTCTGGCATAATCATGATCTGTTGGGGCTGGCACGAATGATGGGGATGGGAACGTCATTCAGCCTTCGGTCAGCGTATCATTACTACACTGGTGTGTCGGTTACAGGAATGCTGCAACCGTTGCCGTACGATTTTTGTAACGCAGTGAAAACAGTTTTTTTGGGGACCAAGCAATGTCAGATGTAACCACGACCACGCCGAAGCCTCGCGTTCTCGTTGCCGATGACGAGCAAGTGATCGCGAATACGCTCGCCATTATCTTGAATCAGGCTGGCTTTGAAGCTCGCGCGGTGTACAGCGGCGAGAAGGCCATTGAGGCCCTCGACACGTTTGAGCCGGATATGCTGATCTCTGACGTGATTATGACCGGGATGACCGGGATTGAGGCCGCGATTGCGACTCGGGCGAAGCGTCC
>JAYVZU010000398.1:0-12607 GCA_043783075.1 Rhodanobacteraceae bacterium | reverse complement strand
TGGTGGGCAGAATGTCTCGCTGCAATCGCTGCTGCAGTTTGCGTACGGGGTGTCGGAGACGCGGGTGATTGGGTTGCCAGCGCAGCTCGCAACGGCGCGGTTCGACCTGCAGGCCAAGGGCGATGCCGAGACGGAAGCGAAATACCACAAACTGAACCCCGAACTGCAGCGCGTCGCGAAGCAGAAGATGGTACAGGCGATGTTGGCCGAGCGTTGCGGCTTGAAGGTCCACTTTGAAACCCGGGAGCTGCCGGTGTTTGCCCTGGTGGTCGCGAAGAGCGGTCCAAAGCTACAGAAGAGCGATCAGGTGGTGAGCTCGGGCTGGGGCGGTTGGACACACATTGAGGTAGAGGGCGGCGACACAGTGACGCGGTTTGCTGAGGAGTTGACGCGGGTGTCGGGGCGCGTGGTGTTGAACCAGACCGGGATTACGGGGCACTACGATATCGAGCTGGCGTGGAGCAACGACGACGACGATGAGTCGGATCAGCCGACGCTGTTTACCGCGATCCGCGAGCAGCTGGGGCTGGCGCTGGAGCCGCGCAAGTCGATGGTCGAGGTGGTTGTGGTGGACCGGATGGAGCTACCGTCGGCGAATTGAGGGCCACCTAGTTGCAGGGGTGTATGCCGCAGAGGATTTCGTAGGAGATGGTGCAGGCGAGGCGGCCGTGGTCGTCGGCGGTGATGCCCTCGCCGAGGACGATGGCTTCGTCATTGGGGACGACGTTCGGGATCGCGGTGACGTCGACGACGGTGAGGTTCATGGAGACGCGGCCGAGGATCGGGGCTCGCTGGCCGTGGAGGATGACCCACCCGCCAGGCTTTTGGTTGGTGGACGAGAGCTCGCGGCGGAGGCCGTCGGCGTAGCCTACGGGGAGCAGCGCGACTCGCATGGGCGCGGCTGCGGTGTAGGTTGCGTTGTAGCCGATGGTCTCGCCGGGCGCGAGATCGGTGACGCTCAGGACGTGGGCCTTCCAGGTCATGATGGGCTTTAATTCAGGCGCTACCTGCGGGATGCCGGGTCCCGCTGTTTCCGAAGAACAAAAGATTGGGAGCACATAGCCGTAGAGCGCGATACCGGGGCGAACCATGGCGCGGGCTCCAATACTGGCGGCGAGGTTGGCTAGCCATGGGGTGGGTTGCGGGGGGTTGTCGATGGTGGAGGAGTTGCCGGCGTGGATAAATTTTGGCTTCAGGCCCAGGGCGCGAATCTGAGCGATTGCCTGCTCGAAGCGCGCCTGCTGCCGCTGGGTGAGCGGGCTGGCGAAGTCCTCGGAACTGGTGAAGTGGGTGAAAATTCCTTCGAGCGGCAGGTTGGCGGAGGCCATTTTCTCCAATAGCAACGCGAGTTCAGGGCCGGGGCGCACGCCTTGCCGACCCATTCCGGTGTCGACCTCGACGTGGACCGGAATCGGCGCGGCGCGGAGCCATTCGACGTGTTCGTCGGTCCAGATGGTGGGGGTCAGGCAGTGTTCCTGCAGCAGCGCGGTGTCGTCCGGCAGCGGGCCGCACATGACGAGGATGTGGGTCGTGGCTCCGCCGAGAAGTTGGCGGATTCGTGCGCCTTCCGCAGCACAGGTGACTCCGAGCCAGCGGGCTCCGGCGTGGACGAGGATTTTGGAGCAGGCCTCGGCACCGTGGCCGTAGGCGTTGGACTTTACAACGGCGAGGATCGCGGTCTCCAGGCCAGCAGCGGTTTGAAGCGCGCGATAGTTTGCGACCAATGCGGCTTCGTCGATCTCGATCCAGTTGTTCGGCATTTGATTAGGGTAAGGCAAATACGGCGCGGATGAGAGGGATAAAGAACGGATTTGCGCGGATAAGGCATTGACGTCTTACATCCCCACCTCAAACGAAGGGACTGTTTGAGATGGGGCACCCGGGCACTTCAAGCTCAGGCGTCGATGGCGTGGTCGGCGGGGAGATTGGCGCCTGACCAGGCTTTCTGGCTGGTGTACGGCGCGTCGGGGGTGGACCAGAAGGGGTCGTCGTCGGGGAGGCCGAGGGGGAGGAAGGCGTTGGCGCAGAGGTAGAGGCTGCCGGTGGAGATGTACGGCTCGCCGAGCGCGGGTTGGTGGCCGGCGAGGCCGATCTGGAGCCAGCCTTTGGCGTCGAGGGTGCCAGCGGGGGAGAGGGTTCGGGCGATGACGGCGGCGAGCGCACAGCGGGTTTGGGCGGGCGAAACGGTTGCAGGTAAAGCCCTGCGGAGGGCGGAGTCGGCGAGCGCGTGGAAGGCTCCGCAGCGGTAGGTGATGGAGCGGCCGAGCACGGGGTAGCTTCCATCGGGGGCGATCATCCGCTGCTGCAGCGCGGCGTAGCGGGTGGCACGCTCGTGGGCGATTGGGGTGAAGGCCTCCCAGTCGGGCTTGTGCTGGCCGACGGAATCGACGATGGCGAGCAGGAACGGATGGATGACGTAGGAGTTGTAATAGTCGGCGTGGAGGTGTGGGCCGTCGCCGTAGGTGCCATCGCCGAGGTACCAGGCCATGTGCTGGCGGATCGCGAAGTCGACGCGCATGGCGTCCCATTTTTCTCCCAGTGCGGCGAGCGCTGCCTCAATGCAGGCGGCGAACAGCAGCCAGTTGTTGAATCCGGCTTCGAGGACGTGGGTAGCCTGTAGCGCGGCGATCAGGCGGGCCTTTGTCATCGGGTCCAGGGTGGAGTTCAAGACTCGCGGTGCGCGGAGGACGGCTAGTGCGAGGAACGCGGCGTCGACGAGGTTTTGATTGTCGATGTTGAAATCGAGGTGGTCTGGGGATTTGGGGTCGAGGGCGTTGGCGAGAGCTTGCTGAGCAAGTGCAGCAGATTTTGCGGCTTCGGGGAGTTCCAGCCACGGAGCAATGCCCGAGAGTAGACGCCCCAGAGCTTCGAGGTGCGTGGTCTTGGGACGCGACGCAGCCATGCTGGGGTGGGCTTCGATTGGCATCGAGGCGCGCAGGCGGTTTGCAGCGAGAGCTTCGAGGACCGGGTCGGTGACGCGGTGGAGGTGACTGAGCCACGCGTTGCGGCCAGTCGATGCGGGAGATTGTGCGATTGCGGGGAGCGTGGTGACGAGCGGGAAGGCAAGAGCGGACCGGAGGAGATCTCGGCGTTTCATTCGGCCATCTTACTTCCGGGAGAACAAAGACAACGACGGCACGGATAAAAACGGATAAAGAACGGATGAGACGGATAGTACAGGAGATTTCGACCGAACTAAAACCAACTATGGAGATTATGGCTTTGCCAGAATGACGGCAAAAACTATTTCCTGTCTTATCCGCAACATCCGTTCTTTATCTGTTTATCCGTGCCGCCGTTGTCTTTTGTTCTAGTACTCGCCGCCACCGCCGCTGTGGGCGGTGTCGAGGTTTTCGAAGCGGGTGTAATCGGCGAGGTAGGCCAGATTGACCGTGCCGGTGGGGCCGTTACGCTGTTTGGCGATGATGATTTCGGCCTTGCCCTTCAGGTCTTCGTTTTCGCGGTCGTAGTACTCCTCGCGGTGAATGAAGCAGACCACGTCGGCATCTTGTTCGATCGAACCGGATTCGCGAAGGTCGGAGAGCATGGGCCGTTTGTCGCCCGTACGCTGCTCGTTGGAGCGGGAGAGCTGGGCGGCGGCCACCACCGGAACCTTCAATTCTTTGGCGAGCGACTTTAGGCCTCGGCTAATGGTGGAGACTTCCTGCGTCCGGTTTTCGAAGCCCTTCTTACTGCTGCCGCTACCTCCGCTCATCAGTTGCAGGTAGTCGATGACGATGAGGTCGAGCCGGCCGTGTTCCTGCTGCTTCAGGCGGCGAGCCTTGGCGCGCATCTCGGCGAGCGTGATGCCGGGCGTGTCGTCGACAAAGAGCTTCGATTCCATCAGGCGTTCGAGCGCGTCGCGCATCTTGGTCTTGTCTTCCTTGGTCAGGAAGCCCTGCTGCAGGTTTCGGGCGTTGACGAGTGCTTCGCTGGCCATCATGCGTCGCAGCAGGCTCTCTTTCGACATTTCGAGCGAGAAGACAGCCACGACTTTGCCGTCGTGGAGCGCAGCATTTTGGGCGATATTGATTGCGAGGGCCGTTTTTCCCATGCTGGGGCGGGCGCCAACGATAATGAGCTCCGAGGGTTGCAGGCCGCTGGTCTTCTTGTCCAGCTCGATGAAATGGGTGCGGAGGCCGGTGACCTCGGTGCCCTGCGCGAAGAGGACGTCGATCGAGCCAAACGACTCGCGGACGATGTCGGAGATGCCAGAGAAGCCGCCGGTCACGGCGTGCTCGGAGATGGTCATCAGGCGGGATTCGACCTGGTTCAGCACGTCGATGGCATTGAGCGACTGGTCGGCGGCTTCCATCATGCCCATGTCGCAGACGGCCATGAGTTGGCGCATCAGGGACTTGTCGCGGACGATGCCGACGTAGTTCTCGATCGACAGGCGGCGGGGCAGATTCTCCGATAGCGAGAAGAGGTATGGCATGCCGCCGATGGATTCGAGCTCCTTGCGCTTCTTCAGGTCTTCGGAGACGGTGACGATGTCGACGGAATATCCCACCTCCGACAGGTGCAGCATAACCTCGTAGATTTTGCGGTGCGAGTCGAGCGAGAAGTCATCTGCTTTCAGCAACATGGTGGCGTCGACGATGGCGAGAGGTTCGACCATCATGGCGCCCAGGATCGTTTGCTCGGCGTGGAGCGAGGCGGGGCGGTTGTCAGCGTCGGGATTGATGAGACGGGGTAGCGTTGCCATTTTGTGTCACGTGCTTTCTGTATCCAGACTAACGGGGTGCGGGCCTGTGTATTGCTTTGGGGAATCTTGGAAAACCGGGACAACGGCAAGAGCAGCGGCTTGAACGGGGATTCGTGGGATAAAGGCGGGATTAGGGGAATGAATCTTTAGGGATCGGACTACAATTTTTGATTATGGGCCTAGAAAAACAACTGGCAGTACCGGCGGCGGCGCAGAAGGATGCCGCTTCGTTTGAGCTGATTCGAGTGTGGGTGGCGCAGCAGAGTCAGCAGATTACGCTGCGGCCCGGCGTTTGGCAGGATCCGTCCGCCTGGGGCGTGATGCTGGCCGATCTGGCGAGAAGCATTGTGCAGATTCACGTGGAGAATGACGAAGACCTGGATGGCGCGGTGTTTGTGGCGGCGCTGCTGGAGGGGTTCGATACGGAGATCGAGTCCGTGCTGGAGGAGTTTGGCGACGGGGAGACTGAGGCCGGGTAAGGCAACGACGGCGCGGATAAGTTGGATAAGGAACGGATGAAAGCGAATAAGACAAGGCGGGTTGATGGAGTTCGATGGCGTTCAGGCGGAGCTTACGCAACGGGTGATTGGGGCTTTCTATCGAGTTGCAAATGAGCTTGGCTATGGTTTCTTTGAGTCGGTCTATCGACGGGCCATGATTATTGCGTTGCGGGAAGATGGCCTTCGGGTGGCAGAGGAGGTTTCGATGCCAGTAGCGTTCCATGGCCAGCAGGTTGGAGTCTTCTTCGCCGATTTAGTGGTTATTGATTCCCTGATTCTCGAATTAAAAGCCGCAGACGAAGTGACGCGAGCTGCCGAGACCCAACTGAAACACTATCTCAGGTCAAGCAAGATCGAAATCGGTCTGGTTCTTGCGTTTTGGGAGCGGGCTAAGTTTCGGAGGGTCGTCTTCACGAATGAACGCAAGCGGGCGGGCTTTGCGGACCCTGCGTGAACAGAGAAACAACGACGGCGCGGATCAAAGGGATAAAGAACGGATGAAAGCAAAATATGGCAGAGGATTGCCCTGGTCCTATTGGTTCTTATCCGTTCTTTATCCCACTTATCCGTGCCGTCGTTGTTTTTACGCTAGAGGCCAGTTGAGTTCGGTAAGCCAATGTGTGGGGTCTGGGTTGTTGTTGGGATTGACGAGGTAGCGCTCCCAGAAGTCTGTTCCCTGGCTGTGGCCTTCGGCTTTCATCCATGTGTCGAGCTCGGGCCAGGCGTGGGGCAGGCCGGTGTAGTTGCCGCGGTAGATGGTGCGGGCGACGGTCATGGCGGGCCAGATGCCGGGGGTAATGCGGCCGTGGGGTTCGATCGCGGCGTCAACCGGGAAGCAGATTTCAAAGTCGAATTGAGTGGTAGGGCGAACGAGGTGGTGGGTAAACCACGGGCCATTAGGCTTCACGTTCTGCGCCTGCAGCGCGGCGACGACTTCGCCGATGCCGGGACCCATCACCTTGCCCATTTCGCTCAGCGCACAGGTGACGTGGAGAGCGGCGTAGTGCAGCGGCTCGGTGGTGATGATGCTGGGTGTGTCAATCACTTGGAATCTCCGGATCGGAATTAGTGACCTTTGTACTCCACGAACAGTTCTGGAAACTGGGCGATCAGCGCCTTGGTCTTGGGTACGTCGCAGATTTGGATGTAGGGGTTGTTGGGGTTTTTAGTGGCATAGTCCTGGTGGTAGTCCTCGGCCTTGTAGAAGGCCTTCAGCGGGGTCACTTCGGTGACGATCTTGGCCGGGAAGGTGTGTGCGGCGTCGAGTTGCGCGATGTAGGCCTGCGCGATCTTGTGCTGCTGCTCGGACGAGTAGAAGATGGCCGAGCGGTAGCTGGTGCCGACGTCGGGACCCTGACGGTTGAGCGTGGTGGGGTCATGCGCGACCGAGAAAAATATCCGGAGCAAAGTCCCGTAGGTGATTTTGGATGGGTCGAACGTGACCTGGACCGACTCGGCGTGGCCGGTGGTTTCGGTCGTTACCTGGTCGTAGGTTGCGGTGTTAGCTGCGCCGCCGGAGTAGCCGGCCTCGGTGTGGGTGACGCCCTTGACGCGCTGGAATACGGTCTGGGTTCCCCAAAAGCAGCCGCCGGCGAAGACCGCGGTCTTGGTGCTGGAGTGGGCCGCGAGTGGCTCGTCAAGTTGTGGGGCTACGATGGGCGTCTTGCTGATTGGACCTAAAGCTGACATGCGTTTGAACCCCAAAAATATAACTGCCACTAAGAGTAGCCCGAGCAGGATTGTCTGATTCCGTGTCATCACTTCCTCGTTTGATGTTTAGACGCAGAATTGGGGTGGCTGGATTCTTAGAACAGAAACCATGACTTAACTAGGAAAGTACGGAGAAAGGCGGGATTTAGAAACAGGCAACGACCCAGGACCTTATTAAGGAAAGAGCACTGGGCGCGACATCGATTCCGCTCTTACCGTCCCCAGTCGTTGCTCGTCCTGATCCCGCTTTTAAAATCCCTCTGGTCCCCGTAACGCTTTGTTTTACTTCGGCGTGTAGAAGCCGACTCTGGACCAGAGCGGCGCGATCAGTGGGGCGGGTAAGCATGACGCGGAAGAACCTTTCGCTGGCTTCTGACTCGTCCTCGATGAACATCTTCTGGCTGGTGCTGGTGTCGACCATCAGGGTGAGGGGCGGGTCGGAATCCTGCGAGAAATAGCGGATCTCTTCATCCTTGCCATCCTGCTTCAGGATGAAGTCATCCTTGGTGAGGCCCTTGACGGGCTCGCCGCGATTATCGAGGACAACTGCGGAGACTCCGACGATACGGGTGGAGAGTTTCAGAGTTTGGACGGGCTCCTGCAGGGCTGGTGCGGGCTCCTGCGCGGAGGCACAGAAGGCGGCGCGGATAAGTGGGATAAAGAACAGATAAGAACAGATAGGACGAAGGCTTATGGCGGGATTAAGACAAATACGGAGATTCTGGCTTTGCCAGAATGACGGCAGAGGATGGGGGGGTATTCGTAGTATCCGTTCTTTATCCCTTTTATCCGCACCGTCGTTGTTCTTAGGCTGTGAGCTTTTCCGCTTCGGCGCGCTTGCGGCCCTGGATTTCCAGGTAGACGTGGACCAGCGAGACTGCGGCGGGTGTGACGCCGGGGAGGCGGCTGGCTTGTCCGAGCGTCAGAGGGCGGACGCGCTGGAAGGTCTGCTGCATCTCGCGCGAGAGGCCGGAGACGATGGTGTAGTCGAACCACGCGGGAATCCGCATTCCTTCGGCGCGCTGCATCTTGGTGATGTTGCGGAGCTGCTGCGAGAGGTATCCGGCGTACTTGATCTCCGTCTCGACGGCGCGCTGTTCGTTGCGGGCGGCTGCTCGTTGGAGGGGCGTTGTTTGGTGGCGGTCCCATTCATCGCCAAGTGCGCGATGAATGGGGCACGGATCTGTGACGGCCAGTACGTCGGTGATGGAGACTTCGGGGCGCTTCAGCATGTCGGAGAGCAGGACACCGTCGCGGCGGGTGGTTTCGAGGTATTGCTTCAGCGCGGCGGCGCGGGATTGGCGGGCCTCGTAGTCGGCCCAGGCTGCGTCGTCGATCAGGCCGAGGCGGCGGCCGTGTGGAGTCAGGCGGCGGTCGGCGTTGTCGATGCGCAGGTGGAGCCGAAACTCGGCGCGCGAGGTGAACATGCGGTACGGCTCGTCGGTGCCCTTGCTGATGAGGTCGTCGATCAGGATGCCGATGTAGGCCTCGGTGCGGTCGAGATGAAACGGTTCGGCTCCCTGAACGTGCAGGGCGGCGTTGATGCCGGCCATGAAGCCCTGGGCTGCGGCTTCTTCGTAGCCTGAGGTTCCGTTGATCTGTCCGGCGAGGTAGAGGCCGTTGAACTTCTTCACGCGCAATGAGCGGTCTAGTTCGGTGGGGTCGATTGCGTCGTACTCGATGGCGTAGCCGGGGCGCAGCATCTCCGCGCGGTCGAGGCCGGGGATCGAGCGCACCATCGCGGTCTGGACTTCCATCGGCAGTGAGGTGGACATGCCGTTGACATAGACTTCGTGGGTCGAGAGGCCTTCGGGTTCGAGGAAGAACTGGTGCCCAGCCTTGTCGGGGAAGCGGACGATCTTGTCTTCGATGGACGGGCAGTAACGCGGTCCGATGCCCTCGATCTGGCCGGTGTACATGGGAGACCGGTGGGCGTTCTCGCGGATCAGGCGCATCGTCTCGGGTGTGGTGCGCGCGATGTGGCACATGATTTGGCGGAGCGGAATTTCGCGGGTGCGGAGGGAGAAGGGCGTAGGCTCGACGTCGCCGGGCTGCTCCTGAAACTGCGCCCAGTCGATGGTTCGGCCGTCGAGGCGCGGCGGCGTGCCGGTCTTTAGTCGGGTCTCGCGCAGGCCGAGTCGCTTCAGCGATTCGCCGAGCAGGACGGAGGCGGGTTCGCCAGAGCGGCCGGCGGAGTATTGCTGCTCGCCGCAGTGGATCAGGCCATTGAGGAATGTGCCGGTGGTGACGATGGTCGCGGCGGCGTGGATGTGGCGGCCGTCGCGGAGGATGAGGCCGGTGATGCAGGGAAGAGGGGAGAGGGAAGAGGGAAGATAAGACTGTTCGACGATGACGTCGACGACTTCGGCTTGCTTCAGGAAGAGGTTCGGTTGGGACTCGAGCATCTCCTTCATCCGGACGCGGTACATGGCCTTGTCGCACTGGGCGCGTGGGCTCCAGACGGCGGGGCCGCGGGAGGTGTTGAGCAGCCGGAACTGGATGCCGACGGAGTCCGCAACCTCGCCCATAATGCCGCCGAGCGCATCGATCTCGCGGACCAGGTGACCCTTGGCGATTCCGCCGACGGCTGGGTTGCAGGACATCTGTGCGATCAGGTCGAGGTTGAGCGTGAACAGCGCCGTGCGCAGACCCATGCGGGCGGAGGCCATTGCAGCCTCGCAGCCGGCATGGCCCGCGCCAACGATGACGACGTCGTATTGCTCGGTGTAGCTCACAGGGTTAGTTTAGCAAGGCTGTGGGCTACAATGTAGCTCAGGAGCATGTTATGGCGGCAAATGCGGTAGTTCGTGCGCGGGTTGATGTTCGGGTGAAAGAGGAGGCAGCAGCAATCTGTGAAGCCGCTGGCCTTACGCTTTCAGACGCCTTCCGTATGCTGCTGGTGCGGACTGTAGCCGAACGCGCGCTGCCATTCGACCCATGGACGCCCAATGCCGAGACCGTAAAGGCCATGAAAGCGGCACGCCGTGGCGAATTGGTTCAGGTTGGCAAAGTGGCTGATTTGATGGCCGACCTTCATGGGGACGATTAGCCGTACGACTCGATTCAAGAAAGACTACAAGCGCGAAACCAAATTGCAGTATCGGCTGACTCTTGATGCCGATTTGATTGCCACTGTATCTTTGCTTGCAGCTGACGAGCCACTCCCCGAACGGTATAAGGATCATTCCCTGACTGGGCAGTGGAAAGATCACCGCGATTGCCACATCAAGCCAGACTTCGTCCTGATCTATCGCCTGCCCGATCCAGAGAATCTGGAACTAATCCGCCTTGGATCGCATAGCGAATTGAGTCTCTGACCGGCTTTCTGGCCGCGATGAAGTTTTGGTCGAGTCGGACTGCCCATTTCAATGGGCGATTGTTATATCGGCTTCAGATCAGGAACTGGCGCCCAGTATCGTTCGCCGTTGGCCTTCCGAACCCAGTACTGCGTCATCTGGTTGGATGGCGAGCACCGTGCGCCGATGATGACGCCTTCGCCGCGCTCTCCTTTCACCCGTGTGTTCACCTTGAACGGAAAACAGTCTGGCGGGTTGGAGGTTGTCGGAGTTCCGGGTTGCAGCAACGAAGTGAGCAAGGTTACGCCGTGCGGGGTCAGTTCGAAGACCGGGTCGAGCAGTATGGATGAAAAGGGTCCGATACCGTGGACCTGCTCGATGGTGTCGGTCTTCGACCAGCCGAAGTGAGCCATGTTGCGGGGCGCGATGCCGAAGCTTCCAAGCTCCATCATCACCAGCGCCGAGCGGTCGAAGCGGCGTCCCATGCCTAGCGCCCAGGTCCCCTTGACGATGGTGAGGTTTTCGTCGATCGGATGGGTGTGCGGGAAGACAATATACCCGGCGTCCTGATGGATGCGGATGACGAAGGGGTCGCCCGGCTTGGTCGCGTCACCGGAGACATTCTCGACCCACTGGCCTTCCGCGAATTCATGCAGCGGGACGACGGTGTGGGCGAAGGGACCGTCCTGTGCGTTCGCCTGGACGGCAACCAGCGAAAGCGTAAGAAGCGCGGCAATGGAGAGGGTTCGGCAGCGAGACATCGAAGACTCCTGGAGTTGGCATCCTTCTGGTTCCTACTGAGGGTCAAATATGCAGTCAGTCGCAAAGTTCCGGGTTGAGCTATGTCCTATTGTCACTATACTGGGCCTGCGTTCATCGGGCCTCTAACTCATCTCTGGAGTTCAACATGCTGGTTCGCGGCTTTGCTTGTTTGTGTGTCTTCACGTTGGCAGGCGTGGCTCTGCCGTCCGTTGCCGCTGACCGTATTCTCTTCACGCGATCGGGTCCCACGGAGGCGGCCCTGTATGTGTCGAACCCGGATGGCTCGGGTGAGCGGTCGCTTACGGCACCGGGAGCGATGGACTATAACCCTGCGTGGTCGCCCAAGGGCGATTGGATCGCCTTCACGTCGGAGCGCGGCGGAACGGCCGACCTGTATCGCGTTCATCCCGATGGAACAGGTTTGGATCGGCTGACCGACAACCCGGCGTTCGACGATCAGGCAGCGTTCTCTCCCGACGGCAAGAAGATTGTGTTTGTCTCCACGCGTGCGGATGGCATCGCGAAGATATGGACGCTGGACGTGGCAACTCATCTGGCGAGGCAGTTGACCACCGGGCCTGGCGGAGACTTCCGGCCCTCTTGGTCTCCCGACGGCAAATGGATTGCCTTCTCGTCGGATCGCGGCACCGACCTTCCCCCCGCGAAGGGCCGCTGGGAACGGCTGCATTTGGTCGATGTGTATATGGTCCGCACGGATGGCTCGGGTCTCAAGCGCATCTCGCAACATGGCAACTTTTGCGGCAGCCCGGTGTGGACCACGAACAGCAAGAGCATCATCGCCTACTGCATGACGGCTGAGGAGACATGGACCAACCGTGCCGGGAAGGGCGACGGCGAGGATCAACTGATGCAGTTCGATATCGTCGGCGGCGAACAGGTTCCGCTGGCAGCAGGACCCGGAGTGAAGCTTTCACCCGTAGTATTGGCCTCCGGCAAGATCGCCTATGTGCGGCGCGATACTGCGTCTGCAGGAG
The DNA here is from genome assembly GCA_043783075.1 of Rhodanobacteraceae bacterium. Taxonomy (GTDB): domain Bacteria; phylum Acidobacteriota; class Terriglobia; order Terriglobales; family Acidobacteriaceae; genus Edaphobacter. Next base: position 636 of record JAYVZU010000398.1, on the reverse strand, counting down.
TGTTCTATGCGGATGGAAGCAAAGGCCCTGTAGGAGGGGACGTCTACTCACCATCCTGGTCTCCGGATGCCTCGCAGGTTGTTTACAGCAGGTACCAACGGAAGAATCACCCCGAACCAACGAAACAGTGGAGCCGGAATCCGGAGTTTGAAACCTACTACACAACGTTTCTGCCAGCCTACGATCCCGTCGTTGACCGCTTCGCCGTCACAACGATCAATGCGCAAGGCGGGACGAACCTGCAGATTGTGGACGAGGGCAAACCCGCCCGTTCGATCTACGAGAGCAAGGAACTGGTCCTGGCGCCGCAGTGGTCTGCCGATGGCAAGCAGATGGTCTTCGGCATCGGCGGCTTCACTGCATTTCTGGACTTCGCCATGGGTGGCAAGAAGCCGGCGGACCCGGTGAACGGCGGGGCTCAGGTCGCCATCCTCAACGACGACGGATCAGGCTTTGGCGTGCTGACGTCTGGCCCGAACAACAATGCGTTTCCATCCTTTGGGCCGGATGGTAAGCACCTCGTCTACCGGACCGCCGGGCCGGACGGCGAAGGGCTGCGGATGATGGATATGAAAGACCAGTCCGTAACCAAGTTGACCGACGCCTATGACAACTTCCCCGTCTGGTCGCCAAAGG
>JAYVZU010000397.1:0-36490 GCA_043783075.1 Rhodanobacteraceae bacterium | reverse complement strand
GCGATCCACCAACGTATGCACTCCACTCGAAATTGGCCGCGATAAGCGCGCTTCGAGAATTTTCTCTGACTGATAGGACCCGGAACCAAATGAGCGACCTAGCGCAGCACGAACTCGACCTGCTATCCATCAACGCACTCCGCTTTCTTGCCTGCGACGCCGTCGAAAAGGCGAAGTCCGGCCACCCTGGCGCGCCCCTTGGCTGCGCGCCCATTGCGTATCTGCTCTACACCAAGCTGATGAAGTACAACCCGCTGGAGCCCAAGTGGACGGATCGCGACCGCTTCGTGCTGTCGAACGGCCACGCGTCGGCCCTGCTGTATGGAGTACTGCACCTCGCCGGTTACGACCTGCCAATGTCGCAGTTGGAGTCGTTCCGCCAGTGGGGATCGCACACTCCGGGCCACCCGGAGTTGGGTGAGACCCCAGGCGTCGAAGTCACCACCGGACCCTTGGGTCAGGGCCTCGGCATGGCTGTCGGTCTGGCGATCGCCGAGAAGCATCAGGCAGCGATCTTCAACCACGAGAACCACACCCCGGTCGATCACTACACCTACGTCCTCTGCGGCGATGGCGACTTGATGGAAGGCATCTCGCACGAAAGCTGCTCGCTGGCCGGAACACTCGGTCTGGGCAAGCTGATCGTGTTGTATGACGACAACCTCATCTCGCTCGACGGCCCCACCGACCTGAGCTACACCGAAGATGTGACGAAGCGCTTTGAAGCCTATCACTGGCAGGTTCAGATGGTGGACGACGGCAACGACCTCGCCGCGATTGAAGCCGCGATTCTGGCCGCGAAGGCCGAGACGACCAGGCCCTCGCTCATCCGGGTTCGCACGGTTATCGGCTACGGTAGCCCAAAGGCGGGGACGCAGAAGGTTCACGGCGAAGCTCTCGGCGCGGAAGCCCTAAAGGCGACCAAAAAGAACCTCGGCTGGCCCGAAGACAAGATGTTCTACATCCCCGACGAGGCTGCCGCCAAGTGGGGCACCTGTAAGACCAAGGGCGCGGCTGAGATGGCTGCGTGGCAGGCGAAGTTCGATGCCTACAAGACGGCCTATCCGGAGCTGGGCGCAGAGTATGAGCGCACCAACGCCGGCAAACTGGCCGAGGGCTGGGACAAGCTGATTCCGGTCTTCCCGACTGAGAAGCAGGTTGCAACCCGCAACGCTGGCCAGGTCATCATGAACGCCATCGCGAAGGTTGTGCCGGAGCTATTTGGCGGCGCGGCTGACCTGACCGCTTCGACCAAGACCCTCTTCAAGGACTCACCCAGCTTCCACGTCGATCCGAAGGGGCGTAACGTCTTCTTTGGCGTCCGCGAGTTCGGCATGATGGCTGCGGTGAACGGAATCGCGGCGCACGGCGGGTTGATCCCGTTCGGCTCCACCTTCTACACCTTCTCCGACTACTGCCGCTCGGCGATGCGCATGGGCGCGCTGCAGAACTCGCACTCGCTCTACATCTTCACGCACGATTCGATTGGTCTCGGCGAAGACGGCCCGACCCACCAGCCGATCGAGCACCTGATGAGCATGCGCGCAATCCCGAACTTCACTGACTTCCGCCCGGCCGATGCGAACGAGACCTCGGTCTGCTGGCAGCTCGCGCTGGAGCGCAAGTCGGCGAGCTTCATGGCGCTCAGCCGCCAGGATCTGCCGGTGCTGGACGCTGAGAAGTATCAGGTGCAGGCTGGCGTTCGCAAGGGCGCGTATGTGCTGGAAGCCTTCGGCACGGAAGTGATCATTGTCGGCACCGGATCTGAAGTTGCCATGGCGATGACGGCGGCTCTCGAGCTGAAGGAAGCGGGCATCAAGGCGACTGTTGTTTCGATGCCGAGCTTCAAGATCTTCGAAGAGCAGACCGAAGAGTACAAGCTCTCGATCTTCCCGCACGGTGTGCCGAAGATTGCGATTGAAGCTGGTGCGACGATGGGTTGGTATCGGTACATCGGCCGCGACGGCATCGCGATCGGTCTGGACCGCTTCGGCGCTTCGGCTCCCGCTCCGCTGGTACAGGATAAGCTGGGCATCTCTGCTGGCCATATCGTTGAGGCAGCAAAGACGTTGGTGAAGAAGTAAATTTACAAGGGGGCGGGGCCGCGAGGCTCCACCCTTCATGCTGTTCGGAGGTAGATATGGTCGAGAGTGAGAGCGAGATGGTTCGCAAGCTCGATGATTCTGAGTTGGTAGAGCGCTTTACCTCGCTGCAGCCAACTTACGAAGACACGATTCCGCCCGATTTGGATGATTGGGAGCTGGATCCGGATTAGGCGTAGTGCCGCGGGTATGAACTACAGAAGGTACGCAAAGGTCGCTAAGGGAGCGATGCAAAGTTCGCAAAGTATACCGAGCCCGCCCAGGATTTATCGGTCCTAATATGGAAACTTTGCTTCTTCTACTTTGCGAACTTTGCGTACGTTTTTCGAGTCTTGTTGGTGACGGTGAGTTTTACGGATGGTTCGATGACGCAGGACGAAGCAAAGTTGGCAGTGGCGAAACGGGCCGTCATTTACGTCGAAGACGGCATGCGGGTTGGTCTCGGTACGGGATCCACCGCGACGCTGTTTATTCGCGCTCTGGCCGAACGGGTCAACGCAGGGCTGCAGATTCGTTGCGTCGCATCGTCGGACGCGAGCCACAATCTAGGGCTGTCGCTGGGCATCGACATGACCACGCTGGATGAGCTTCCGGAGCTGGATGTGTACATCGACGGCGCGGACGAAGTCGGCCCGGAACTCGCGCTGATCAAGGGCGGCGGCGGCGCGTTGCTCCGCGAAAAGATCGTTGCCAGCGCAGCAAAACGCTTCATCGTCGTGGTGGATTCCTCCAAGATCGTCACCCATCTGGGCAAGTTTCCGCTGCCGGTTGAGGTCATTAAGATGGCGTTGCCCCTGGTGCTGCCAAAGCTCGCCGCGTTGGGGTTGAACCCTAAGCAGCGTATGGCGGGCTTGAATCCGAAGCAGCTTATCGAACAGCCCGCCAAGGGCCCATACCTTACCGACGAAGGCAATTACATCGTCGATTGTTACTGTGGGAAAATCCTTGATCCCGCTGAAACTGCTGCCCAGGTCCGCAGCATTGTTGGCGTGGTGGAGCACGGATTATTCCTCCACATGGCGAGCCTCGTGCTAGTTACCGGCGAAGACGGCGTGACCGAGAGGGTTGCATAAATGCTAATGCAAACATCTTTTCCCGCATCCGTGAGCGCGGTTGAGGAATCTGTATAGCCATGACCAGATCCATTCGCACTGTATTTTGGGATATTGGCGGGGTCATCCTCACCAACGGCTGGGGCTTGACCCAAAGGACTAAGGTCCTGGGGCGTCTGGGTATAGATCTCGAAGCTTTTGAAGAGGTTCACGAGCGCGCCAACTACTACTGGGAGCGCGGACTAATCACGGCCGAGGACTACCTGATGCAGACCGTTCTACGGACAAATCCGAAGCTGAATCTGACGTTTGACCTCGTCTGGCCGCAAGTTTGCGCTGCTTCCAAGGTGCTGCATCCAGAATGTCTGGACATATTGGCGGAACTCAAAGAGCAGCGCAAGTTTCGCCTGGCCACTCTGAACAACGAGTCTCGCGAGTTGAATGAGCATCGGCTCAATGCCTTCAAGCTGCGGTCGCTGTTCGACTACTTTATCTGCTCGGGTTACGTACACGAGATGAAGCCGGCACCCGAAATCTATAAGTCAGCCATCGACATCTCTGGATTTGACGCTGACACGGCGCTGTTTATCGACGACAAGATGGAGAACTGCAAGGCCGCCTCAGTGCTCGGTATGGCAACGATTCACTTCAAATCTCCGGCTCAGCTGCGAGAGGCGCTTCCGGAATACGGTATTCAGCTGCAATAGCAATTTTGAAGAATTTTTTACGAAACGAGAGGAAACATCATGGAACTCGGACTAATCGGCCTCGGCAAGATGGGTGCAAATATGGCGGAGCGGCTGCGACTGGCAGGACACAAGGTCGTAGGCTTCGACTTCAATGCGGAGGCTGTCGAAAAGCTGACGGCGTCTGGCAACGTGGGCGTCAGCTCGCTCGAAGATCTGGTGAAGAACCTCAGCGCGCCGCGTGCGATCTGGATTATGGTGCCGCAAGGCGCACCCGTCGACGACACGATCGCCAAACTGCTGCCGATGTTGGCTCCGGGCGACACGCTGATTGACGGCGGTAACTCCAACTACCGCGACTCGCAGAAGCGCCATGCCGCGCTGAAGCCGCAGGGTTTCAACTTCATCGACGCCGGAACCTCGGGCGGAATCTGGGGTCTCGCCGAAGGCTATTCCATGATGATCGGCGGCGATACCGATGCCGTTGCGGCGCTGAATCCTATCTTCGAGGCGCTTGCGCCGTCGTCCACAGAGGGCTGGGGCCACGTCGGCCCGTCCGGTTCAGGCCACTTCGTCAAGATGATCCACAACGGAATCGAGTACGGCCTGATGCAGGCTTATGCCGAGGGCTTCTCGATTCTGAAGGCCAAGAAAGAGCTGGGGATCGATCTGGAGCAGTGCGCGAACATCTGGCAGAAGGGCTCGGTCGTACGTTCCTGGCTGCTCGACCTCACGGCCGAGGCGCTCAAGAAGAATCCGGAACTCGAGGGCATGGAAGCCTATGTTTCGGACTCCGGTGAAGGCCGCTGGACGGTCTTCGAAGCGATCGACCTGAACGTCTCCGCGCCGGTAATTACGGAGAGCCTGATCCGCCGCCTGCGTTCGCGCGAGGAGAACAACTTTACCGACCGTATGTTGTCAGTAATGCGGAATGAATTTGGCGGACACGCTATTAAGAAGTCGGAGTAAGTAAGATTGTATTAGAGGAATTTGAAGCACGAAAGTTTCGGCTCGGCCGGAACGACGGACTCAATAGGAACGATCAAGAGGATTTATATGGCTATTCCTGAAGTAAAAGCATCGCTCGCCAAACCGGTGGTCCCGTCCGCTCCTGAACGCAAGCCGGATCCCTGCGTCGTTGTGATCTTCGGCGCGTCTGGCGACCTGACCAAGCGCAAACTCCTTCCCGCGCTCTACCACCTCGAGCAGGCTGGCTTGCTGCCCAAAGAGATTGCGGTGGTCGGCGTTGCGCGTCGGCCGCTTGAGGCGACGTTTGCGCCGGACATGAAGGAAGGTATTGTGGCGGGCGGCGGAGTGGATGAAAGTGATCCAGCTCTCGACGAATTCGTTGGCAAGATCTGCTATCACGCAATGAACTTCGACGATGACTCAGGCTACGGCGGCTTGAAGGATCTGCTGAACACTATCGACACAAAGTTCGGCACCAAGGGCAATCGCCTGTTTTATCTGGCGACTGCGCCGGAGTACTTTGCCGACATCATCAACTCGCTCGGCCGCCACTGCATGAACAAGCCCGACCACTCGATTGAGGGTAAAGAGCATAGCTGGGTTCGCACCATCATCGAGAAGCCGTTCGGACACGATCTGGTCAGCGCGCGCGCTCTGAATGATGACGTGAACAAGGTGTTCGACGAAGATCAGATCTTCCGTATCGACCACTACCTGGGCAAGGAGACGGTTCAGAACATCCTCGTCTTCCGCTTTGCGAACGGCATCTTCGAGAACGTCTGGAACCGTAACTATATCGACCACGTCGAGATCACGGCGGCGGAGTCGATCGGCATCGAAGGCCGCGGACCGTTCTACGAGACCGCCGGTGCGCTGCGCGACGTTGTGCAGAACCACGTCATGGAACTCCTCAGCTTCGTAGCAATGGAGCCGCCAGTCTCGTTTGAGGCCTCTGCCGTTCGCGCCGAAAAGGTCAAAGTATGGCGTTCGATCCAGCCGATCCATCCGGCGGACACGGTGCGCGGCCAGTATGGTCCGGGCGTTGTGGACGGCAAGCCGGTGGTTGGATATCGCCAGGAAGATCGCGTTCATCCGCGTTCGCAGACCGAAACCTACGCGGCTCTGCGGTTGGAGATTGAGAACTGGCGCTGGGCTGGTGTTCCGTTCTACATCCGCGCCGGCAAGCGGCTTTCAAAGCGCGTCACCGAGATCACCATCATGTTTAAGCAGCCCCCGTTGAGCATCTTCAAGGATGCCGAAGGCAAGGGCGCCGAGGGCATCCGCAACAACATCATTTCCATGCGTATTCAGCCGGACGAGGGGATCACGCTGCGCTTTGGCGCGAAGCTTCCCGGACCGAACATGAGCATCAACCCGGTGAACATGAACTTCTCCTACGCCGAGGCCTTCGGGTCCTCGTCGGCCAACGGCTACGAGCGCCTGCTGCTGGACGCCATGCTCGGCGATGCGACGCTGTTTGCGCACCGCGACGGCGTGGAAGCCACATGGGCTCTGATGACCCCTATTCTTGAGTATTGGGCGAATAACCCGATCAAGGATCTGCCGAACTATCCTGCCGGAACCTGGGGTCCGCCGACCAGCGACGCCATGTTGAAGGCCGATGGCCGGAAGTGGCGCAAGCTGTAATTGGCTTCTCAGGCTGAAAAAAATAGGTCCGCGTGAAGTCAGCGCGGGCCCTCAACACAACTACAGAGATTCTGGTTTTGCCAGAATGACTTCGTTTCTGGTGGGAGTGCAATGCCGCGTCGACTCATTTCGTTAGATGTAAAGGTCTCCCCGGTGGCCGCTGATGTGGCGCTAGCAGCGGCAAAGTTATTTGCCGATACGGTTTCGTCCGTCGTGGCGAGCAGGGGTTTGGCGCGTGTCGCGATCTCGGGCGGCTCGACTCCGAAGTCGATGTTTGAGCTGCTGGCTGACCCATCCCAGCCATTCCTGACCGCGATCCCGTGGAGCAACCTCCAGCTTTTCTGGGTGGATGAGCGCTGCGTTCCGCCGACAGACACCGACTCAAACTACAGGATGACTTCGGAGGCGATGCTCACCAAGATCCCGCTGCCCGCCGAGAATATTCACCGCATGGAAGGCGAACTCGACCCTGAGGAGGCGTCGTGGCGCTACGAAGCCGAGATCCGGAATACCTTCTGGCTGGAGGGCGCCGAGACCCCGACCTTCGATCTGATCCTGCTCGGACTGGGGCCCGACGGCCACACCGCATCACTCTTTCCCGATACCGAAGGTCTGAACGAGATGTCGCGCATCTGCATGGCGAACCACGTGCCGCAGAAGGATACGTGGCGTCTGACACTGACCTGGCCGGTGATTACACAGGGCCGTTTGGTCGCTTTTTTGGTCGAGGGCGCAGAGAAGGCCGAGGTGGTTGGCACAGTCTTTACAGGTGCGTATGATCCTGAGACGTGTCCGGCGCAGTTGATTCGTCCGGCAAACGGGAAGCTAACGCTGCTGTTGGACGCAGCCGCTGCTACCCTGCTGCCGGGAGCACCGCAGGGTGGAGAGATAACACTGGAGCTCGCATGATTCTGGCAGGCGATGTTGGCGGAACAAAGGTACACCTGGCGCTGTATAACTTCGAGGCTGGCCGCCTGAAACACCTGCGCGATTTCAAGTTTCCCGCAGCGCAGTTCGAGAAGCTCGACGATGTCGTCAAGGCATTTCTGGCCGCCGGAGACGACCACGAAGCGACCGATCCGACGGAGATTATGGCCGCCTGCTTTGGCTGCCCCGGACCCGTCCGCGATGGCCGCCTGAAACTGACCAATCTGCCCTGGACGCTGGACACCCGAGAGCTGCGCGCATCGCTCGGCATTGAGCACATTTTTCTGATCAACGACCTTGAAGCCAATGGCTACGGTATTCCCGAGCTTGCGCCGGAGTCAGTCTACACGCTGCTGGCGGGCGATCCCTCTGCCGTCGGGCACCAGGGTCTGGTCTCGGCTGGCACCGGGTTGGGCGAGGCGCTGCTCATCTGGGACGGCAAGCATCACCGGCCGATTCCTTCGGAAGGTGGCCACTGCGACTTTGCGGCGCGCAACGATCGCGAGATCGCGCTGCTGCAGTACCTCCGCAAGACCCTGAACGGCCGCGTCTCGTTTGAGCGCGTCGTGTCCGGTATCGGGATTAAGAACATCTACGCCTTCCTGCGCGACGACCAGAAGATGGAAGAGCCCCAGTGGCTCCTTGACCGCATGGCCAATGAGGATCACAACGCGGTGATCGGACAGTGCGCCGAGGATGGCTCCAGCCCAATCTGCTACGAGACGCTGCAAATCTTCTCGGCGGCGTTTGGTGCAGAGGCCGGAAACATGGCGCTCAAGGTGCTCTCCACCGGAGGAATTTATCTAGGCGGCGGTATCGCTCCCAAGACGCTGAAGACGCTGGAAGGTGGCGCGTTTGCGGAGGCATTCCTCGATAAAGGACGACTGTCGCCTCTTCTCCATGCGATTCCCGTTCGGGTCATTCTGGATGATCGGTGCGCCTTGCTGGGTGCGGCTGCGTATGCCGAGGCCCGCGCCGCCGAGGTTTCGGGCCGGTCGGAGCGTGCCGCTTCGGTGCTCGCCAGCTAGCTGCTTGACGTGGGTTAGGACGAACGTGTGAGATAGACGCGCGCTGACGCACCCATTTTATTGCGACCGCGACATCTCTCCGAGGTTGACACCGATGCAATGTCTACACCCTTCACGGCTCACGCGAAATCTGCTTGCTCTAGCGGTTCTCGCTGGCTGCACCCACTTCGCTCCCGCGCAAAAGTCTGTGACGCCGGAGTCAGTCGGCTTTTCCAGCGAGCGGCTGGCGCGTCTTGACGCCGCAATGCAGAAGACGGTGGACGACAAACAGCTAGCCGGGGTCGTCACGCTCCTGGCGCGCCACGGCAGGGTCGTGGAAGAGAAAGCCTACGGCAAGAAGGACATCGCTGCCGGAACGCCGATGACGACCGACAGCATCTTCCGCATCTTTTCGATGACCAAGCCCATCACCGGCGTCGCGATGATGATTCTGTACGAGGAAGGGAAGTGGCATCCCTCGGAGCCGATCGCCAAGTACATTCCCGAGTTCGCCCACCTGAAGGTCTACGCCGGTGTGGACAAGGACGGGAAGATGATCCTCGAAGACCCGAAGCACGCACCAACCATCGGCGAACTGATGGCCCACACGGCGGGTTTTACCTACGGGGTCTTCGGCGCGACGCCGGTAGACAAGATGTACGCTGAACAGCAGATTCTCGGCTCCGACAACCTGCAGCAGATGATCGACAAGCTGGGCAAGACTCCGCTGATGTACCAACCCGGAACCAAGTGGGTGTACAGCATTTCGATGGATATTCAGGGCTACCTGATCGAGAAGCTCTCCGGCCAGTCACTGCCGGACTTCATGCAGCAGCGCATTCTCGGGCCGCTTAAGATGAAGGACACCGGATTCTTTGTCCCGCAAGAGAAGCGCAGCAGGTTTGCAACGCTCTACGGTGAAGGCCCTGCCGGGCAACTGATTCCCAGCACTTCTGAGGGGAATTCTCCCAAGACGAACTACTCTGTTAAGCCGGGCCTGGCGTCCGGCGGCGGTGGCCTTACCTCGACCGCGGAAGACTACCTGCGGTTCGCCCAGATGCTGCTGAATCAGGGAGAACTCGATGGCGTCCGCATCCTCGCTCCGGCGACGGTCAAGCTGATGACGACAAACCATCTTGCGCCCAACCTGATTAACGGCGGCTACTCCATTGGCGCCGAGTTCATCCGGCCCGGCCTGGGCTGGGGCTACGACTGCGCCGTTTTCTACGACCCACTCGCCGCCAACGAGATCGTGGGCAAGGATACGTTCTTTTGGAACGGAGCCGCCGATACCTGGTTCTGGGTCGACCCCACGAATGACCTCATCTTCATCGGCATGACGCAGCGGATGGGCGGCCCCGGCTGGCCAGATACCGAACAATTGAGTCGGCCGACGGTCTACCAGGCGTTGATCAAACCGTAACTTCAGGGCCTTCTTTTGGGGGATAGCGCGGCTGCTTGCGGGGAATTGCTATATCCCCAACCCATATCATAGGCTTGCGATATTGACTGCAAGGAAGACCTTCGCCATAACGCCTGACTTCACCGAACGCGCCAGCCTCGCCGAATTTCCCGAACTGATGGATCAGCCCTGCGGTTTCGAAGACCTGCGCGACTGCTACCGATCCATCGCTGCCGTGAACAGGCTTACCTGGGGATACCACCCGACAATTCACTGGCTGAATCACGTGTATTCCGTGCTGCCGCGGCAGGTCAAGCCAGTGCGCATCGTCGATATCGGCTGCGGCTACGGAGACATGCTGCGGCGAATCTACGACTGGGCGGAAGAGAAGCATCTGCCGGTCGAATTGACTGGCATCGACATCAATCCCGATGCGATCCGCGCGGCCCGGGAGGCGACGGTGCCCGGAACTGTGACCTATCTAGCCGGGAACGCCTTCGACTTCGCACCGCCGGGCGGAATCGACCTGGTCATCAGTTCGCTCCTGACTCACCATCTGTCGAATCCTGAAATCGTGGAATTTTTAGATTGGATGGAAACCAACGCCCGGATGGGCTGGTTTATCAACGACCTGCACCGCCAACCCAGGCCTTATCAGTTATTTCGGTTCGCCTCTCGCTTCACAAGTTGGCATCCATTCGTCAAACACGACGGCCCGGTATCCATCCTGCGGAGCTTTCGGGAAGACGACTGGCGTAAGCTATGCCGGGCTGCAGCGATTCCGGCCAACGAGTACATTATTCGCGAGTACCAGCCGTCGCGGCTGTGCGTGGCTCGGTTGCGGATGAAGAATCAACGTTCCCTCGAAGTTTGAAGTCTCGGCCATTGCAAACAGCATCTATCAAATGAATGCAACCAGTACGGATTGGAATCTGAAACCCTATGACCTTCAGCAAGCAGAGCCTCTGCCTTCTCGCCGCCATTTTGTTCTCTAGTATCCATGCAGTGAACGCCCAGCGTCTTCCAGCAAATGCCCGGCCCGATCACTACTCGCTCGCACTGACCCCCGACCTGAAGGCCGCGACGTTTACCGGCACCGAGACCATCGACCTCACGCTAGCCGAGCCGTCGAAGACGATCACGCTGAATGCGCTGGAGCTGAAGATTGACTCCGTCACGGCGGGCGGTGAGGCCGCAACCGTGAGCTACGATCCGTCCAGGGAGCAGGCGACATTTACCTTTGCCAAGGCTCTTCCTGCTGGGCACCATACCCTCGCCATCAGTTACACCGGCATTCTGAACGACAAGCTGCGCGGTTTCTACCTGTCCAAGTCGAAGGCGCGGAACTATGCCGTGACGCAGTTTGAATCGACCGATGCCCGCCGCGCTTTTCCAGCCTTCGACGAGCCGGCACTGAAGGCCACCTTCGACGTCACACTGACGATCGACGAGGGCGACACCGTCATTTCGAACACGAACATGATCGCGGATAGACCCGTCGGCGGCGCCAAACATACGGTCAGCTTTGCGACCACGCCGAAGATGTCCACCTACCTCGTCGCGTTTCTTGTCGGCGACTTCGTCTGCACCAAGGGCAGCTCCGACGGCGTGCCGATTCGCGCCTGCAGCACGCCGGACAAGCTCGAACTGACGCCGTTCGCGGTCCACGCGGCAGAACATTTCCTCAAGTATTACGACACCTACTTCGGCATCAAGTACCCCATGCCCAAGCTCGATCTAATCGGCATTCCGGACTTTGAAGCTGGCGCGATGGAGAACTTCGGGGCTATAACCTATCGCGAGACCGAGATGCTGGTCGACGAGAAGGAGGGCTCTACCGCAGAGAAGAAACGCGTCGCCATGGTGGTCGCGCACGAAATGGCGCACCAGTGGTTTGGCGACATGGTGACCATGCAGTGGTGGGACAATCTGTGGCTCAACGAGGGTTTCGCCACCTGGATGGAGAACAAGGCCGCCAACGACTGGCACCCGGAGTGGCACTTCGAACGCGACACCGCCGACTCCCTGAACGAGACGCTGAACTACGACGCAGTTCGCACCACACGAACAATCCGCGCCAAGGCCGAGACCCCCGCAGAGATCTCGGAGATGTTCGACGGTATCGCCTACGGCAAGGCTGGCGCGGTCATCGGGATGATCGAAAGCTGGATTGGGCCGACCGTCTTCCAGCAGGGTGTCCACAACTATCTCGCGGCACACCTCTATGGCAACGCGACGGCGGAGGATTTCTGGAACGCCCAAACCGCGACCTCAAAGCAGCCGGTGGACAAGGTGATGTCCAGCTTTGTCGATAAACCCGGCGTCCCGGTGATCACGTTCTCGAACAAGCAGGGTGCTGGATATCCAGTGACGCAGGAACGATTCTTCCTCGATGCTCCCGAGAAAAAGGCAAAGGAAGGCGCGGGCTGGACGATTCCGGTCTGCGTCAAGTCGACGGGTGGCATGCCGGAGTGCAAGCTGATCTCCAGCGACACGCCGGTCCTGAAGCTCGACACCCCGGTGCCGTTCCTCTACGCCAACGCCGGTGAGACCGGCTACTACCGCGTCGCGTACACGCCGGAACAGCTCAAGGCCATCACCGCCAACGCGGAGACCGCCCTGACTGTTACGGAGCGCATCGGCTATCTCGGCGATCGCTGGGCGCTGACCCGTGCCGGCCAGGGTTCGGTCGGCGACTACCTCGACCTCGCGCTCGCTCTAAAACAGGACACCAACGCCGAGGTCCTCGACTCCACGCTGAGCACGATGACGTCGATCCGCAATCGCATCGCGACCGATGAGGATCGTGCCAAGTTGAACGCCATCATCCGCGCGCAGTACGCGCCGGTCTACGCAGCTCTGGGCAAGGAGCAGGAGAACGAATCCTACGACAAACAGCAGATTCGCGCGGAGCTATACGGCGCACTCGGAGAAGCCGAAGATCCAACCGTGTTGGCCCACGCGCAGCAAATTGCAGACGACCTCTTCAACGGTCGGAAGGTCAATGAAACCAATATGATGCAGTCGGTAGCGATTGCCGCCGGGACCGGAGATGACGCGTTCTACAACCGCGTCCAGCTCGTCAGCCAGAAGGCGGACGACCCAGTCTTGCAGGAGGAGTCGCTAAAGATGCTGACGCAGTTCCATACGCCAATCTTCGTCGTAAAGACACTCGAATACGCAACCTCCGGCGACGTCCGCAATCAGGATTCGTGGATTTTGATTGCGATCGAGCTCAGCCAACGCCAGACCCGCGACCTCGCCTGGGTCTGGGTCCAGAAGAACTGGGATAAGGTGAAGGCGCAGTTTACGACCGCCTCCGGAGCCAATGTTGTCTCGTCCGTCGGAGCGTTCTGCAGCGTCCAGCGGCGGGATGAGGTTGCCACCTTCTTCGCGACGCACAAAGTGGACGCCGCCGACCGTACGCTCGCCAAGGCGCTCGACAGCATCGATGCCTGCATCAAACTGCGCACCGATCAGGAGCCGAAACTTCACGCATGGCTGGCAGTCCACCCTGCACCGTAGGTCTGGGCCACCGATCTCAATCCTTTATCTAGCTTTTCACCAGTCGTGGCCGCAAATAGAATCTGTTAAAGTACGCCCCGCGCAGGACGATGAATGATTTAGCAGCCTTTGATCGTATTGGATGTTGATTGGAGTTTTGGCTGGCAGTGTTCCAATTCCGTTGCCAGGGTTCCGGATTTGGGAATTTGAACCTTGCCTCCACGATTTCTTGCAAGACAACCATTCCTCTGCTGTTAGCCTCACAACAGGTAAGTCCCAGATCGCGCGCGTTCAAGTTAGATTGTCAGGTCATCCTGATTGTCGCCAACTACCGACAGATCAAGCAGTTGACAACCGAAAATCAGTACGATATTTTCCAGTTGAGGATTATCTATGAAGAAGTCGTTCCTTCCGTTTTGCCTCGTTGCTCTGCTTTTCACCGTTGCTCTTTCCGCCAACGCGCAAAACGGCTGCGTGAACTCGCCGGAAAATCCTACCGTGGTTCTCGCTCTGGTGGGTTCGGCTGGGGCTTTCATGCGGTCTGCACATGCACGTTTTAAGGCACGTCGCAGCGCGAAGTAGCTCTCGTTAGTTCTTGCAGCTCGGTTCACCTCCCTGAGTGACATCCTCCCTGCTTTCCGTTCCTCTACGGGAACGGAATTTACTCGGCCGCGACGGACCCTATGTCCACATCCTCTATCGGTCGATCACTCCCACCTCTTGTTTTGAGGCGGAGGTCATTGTCAGCTTCTCTTGCAGCCGGTCTGGTCGGGTTGCTGGCAATTCTCGGCATCGCAACGATCTGGTCTCCCAGCGTCATGCTTTGGGCGATGTGGACGACCGACGCCCTTAAATCGATCGGCATGATCATTCCCATTGTCAGCTTTCTGCTCATCCTTAGGGTCTGGCGATCACTCGGGTGGGAGATGGAAGGGACATGGTGGGGTTTTGTCCTGCTTCTCGCTGTTTCTATCCTCGTCAAACTTCGCGACCAGTCGATCATGGTGCTGGTGCTTTCGCCGGAGTGGAGCCTTTATATTCCGCCACCTTCCCTGGTGGTGTTCGCCTATGCCATCGGAATCGTTCTGCTCTTTGGTGGACTTCGACTGTTTCGAGCCTCTCTTTTTCCGTTGATTCTTTTGCTCTTCGTCAATCCAGTCCCACACCTCTTCAATGTGTATGTTGACCTTCCGCTGCAGCGGGCGTCCGCACACGTGGCCCGTGGATTTGCGATGGCGCTGGGCCAGCCGCTAAGCCCCGATAAGCTCAGGCTGATGTTTACTCCAGACTTCGGCATGTTCATTGCACCCGGATGCAACGGCATCCGCGGCGCTGTGACGATGGGGCTGATATCACTCGTCGCCGGCTACCTATATCGCTTTCGCTGGCGAGCTCACGTGCTCGTTGTGCTCGGAGCCGTGCTGTTGGGATACCTCTTCAACTTTGTCCGGCTCTGCGTGTTGGTCCTCTACTATTTGGTCGCTCTGAAGATTCCCGCACTGCAGGACCAGGCAGAGAACGCCGA
This sequence comes from Rhodanobacteraceae bacterium, assembly GCA_043783075.1. GTDB lineage: Bacteria > Acidobacteriota > Terriglobia > Terriglobales > Acidobacteriaceae > Edaphobacter. The sequence continues at coordinate 21,669 of JAYVZU010000397.1, read as the reverse complement.
TTACATCATCGGAGCGGCCTTGTTCTTTGCAGCCGTCTATCTGCTCCATGCTGTGATCCAGCATCTGGGGTCGAAGTCCGGAAGCGAACAGGCAGGCGTTCTCGTGCTCAAGCAGGACACTCCGAAGACTCGCTCAGGTGGGGCTAGTTTCTACGGACGTGTTGTGGCTCTGTCCGTTCTGGTCGCTGTCGGACTGTTTGGGGTAGTAACCGGTATTATGGCTCCCGGGCCGAGCGCCGAGCTGAAGGCCGACGAGACGGCACTCGGACAGTTTCCGCAAGCGGTCGGGAAGTACACACTGGCCCGCCGTTGGAACGAGAATCTGCTGACCGGCGCACTGCTGTTTCACTGGGCCGAATACGCCCCGGTGGACGGCGGAACCCACATCGCGATCGGCGTGTCGCCCGTCCTCGGCTCGCACGACACCCTGGTCTGCCATTCGGCTCGCGGTGAAGATCCAATCTGGCATGGGCAGCAGGGCTTTGCGACCAGTGATGCCCGAACCAACTTCAGTGTGGCCTTCTTCAACGACGGCACAACCCAGTATCTGGAGGCGACGACTCTGTGCAACGGCACCAGTTGCGGTGAGTATTCGACTTCGCCGGGGCGCATGGGAATCGTCTATAGTCGGCCGCATCCTGAAACGCTACTCAGCCAGAACGCGCAGCGGCCTATCCCAATCTTGTTGAAGGCAGAGACGATCGACACCACGCTTCCAGCCGATATTGCTCGAAGAAAGCTCAGTGGTGATGTTTCGGCTTTTCTTGGGGGCGTTAGCCTCGATTCGCTCACCCGCCCTTACCGACGCTAACTCGGGCACGAAATACGATATTGGTCCATCTGCTTCATCAGGAGTTCTGCCTTGTCTGACAGTCTATTAAGGCCTCTTTTTCGACATCTCTCTCTAGCCGTTGCCGCAACTATCTTCCTGACAGCTGGCATGGTGTCAATGACGGGTTGTGCGCCGGGCTCGCCGTTTCCAACTCTTGGTCTACAAGCGACATCTCTAACTTTTCCAACCACCACGGTTGGGTCTTCTGCCCCGCAGCAAACCTTGACTGTCCAAAATGTCGGCGGCCAAACCCTGAACATTTCGGGTATCTCTATAACTGGCGAATTCTCCCAGACCAACAACTGCACCAGCCTCACAGCCTCCGCGACATGTACGGTGAGTATCGTCTTCACTCCGACCGCAGCCGGAACACGCAATGGAACCTTGACTGTGTCGACGAACGGCTTGGCAGGGGTTCAGGGAGTCTCGCTGTCTGGCATCGGGGCGCTGCCGGCGGTTGCCGGACTTTCAGCGACGTCGCTCAACTTCGGAAATGTAACCCTCAACACTTCCAGCGCAACCCAGGCAATTACGGTGACGAACACCGGTGGCGGAACTCTAAGCCTTGCGAGTGTTGCGGCTTCGGGAGACTATTCGCAGACATCCACCGGTTGTTCGGGGCTTGCACCCGGTGCAAGCTGTCAGATTCTTGTGACCTTCAAGCCGATCGCCATTGGATCTCGGCCGGGAACGTTGACCATCACCAGCAACGTCCCCGGAGGCCCACAGACCGTAGCGTTGGGCGGCGTCGGAATCGCGGCAGGAGTGCCGTTTCAGGTGACCGTGCAGGCCGGCACCAAGACTATCTCCGGCGCAACCGTGCAGATTTATGCGCCGGGAATCTCCGGCAATGGATCGGCTCCGACAGCCCTGTTGAGTGCGGCGCTGACAAGTAACTCCAGCGGAATCGTAATAATCCCGACCAGCTATGGCTGCCTGGCGAGTACGCCGCTGGTCTATGTGGTCGCAACTGGCGGAACCGTAGCCGGGGCGACGGGTGGCAATGCCAACATTTCGCTCCTCTCCGCTCTGGGCCCGTGCAGTTCCATCTCATCCGGAGCTCAGTTCGTGGTCGATGAGGCGACGACCGTGGCTGGCATCGAAGCCCTCGGACAGTTCTATTCGGTCGGCGGTGTGATCGGGTCATCGGTGACAAACTCTCTAGGCCTTGCAAACGCGTTCGCCACAGCCGCGACCCTCGCCGATCCGGTCGCAGGAACGTCCCCTGGTTCGACATTGCCGGGCAATGCCGTTTCGCCGGCACCGCGCGTCAACTCCATCGCCAACCTGCTGAATGCCTGCGTGACGTCTTCAGCTGCCTGCAGTTCGCTGTACTCCAGCACGGCGCAAGGTGCGACTCAGGCGACCAATACGCTGGACGCGATGTTCTATATGGCGAAGAATCCCACGACAAACGTCGCGGCACTCTACTCGCAATCGCTCGCAAGCCACGTGTATGCACCGTCTCTATCTGCGGTGCCGACAGATTGGAGCATGTTCATCAACTACTCCGGCGGCGGCCTGTCCAGTCCATCCGGGCTCGGCGTCGACTCCAGGGGGAACGTCTGGGTCGCCAGCTACTTCAACGCAGCGTCCAAGTTCACCACGACCGGCGCACCAGTCTTCCCGTCCGGCATCACGGGCTCCGGTTTGAACAACTCCTACGGATTGGCGATCGACCTGAACGACAACGTCTGGATTCCCAACGAGCAGCCTTTCACTGCGGTTGGTATCGGCAGCGTGTCGGAGTTCTCGGCTGCCGGAACGTCCCTCGCCGGCAATGGCTACCTCAACGGCGGCATGAACTATCCAATCGCCGCTGCCATCGATCCGAACGGCACAGTATGGGTGGTCGACTACGGCAACTCCCATGTGACGCTGCTCAACTCGTCTGGCACCCCGCTTTCGGGCACGACGGGCTACACCACTCCGCTGTTTGCCTTCCCGGTGGCGGTTGCCGTGGACGTAAACCACTTCGGCTGGATCGTCAACCAGAGCTCAAATAACATCACCAAGGTCGCGCCCGATGGCTCAAGCTTTACAAACTACAACTGCTGCAATCTGGCATCAGGTCTTGCGATTGATCAGGGCAACAATATTTGGGTGGCGAATTACTTTGGCGACAACGTCTCGCTGATCACGAACTCCGGTTCGGTCATCGGAAATAACTACACATCCAACGGCTCGATCTTCCATCCACAGGGAATCGCCATCGACGGCGGCGGTACGGTGTGGGTGGCAAACTACCGCGCTGCGTACCTCTCGAAGTTAGCTGGTTCGACTGCTCCGGTTCCTGGCGCTGCCCTGTCACCTGCGACTGGAATTGGCGCGGATGCCGCGTTATTGGAGGCGTATGCAATTGCCGTCGACGCCAGTGGCAACCTCTGGACGTCGAATCAGGGCAACAGCACCATCACAAAATACATCGGTTTGGCCGTTCCGGTGAAGACCCCCCTTTCGGGTCTTCCCAAACTGCCGTAGTCGACCGAAATGCGGAATTCTGGACCCGGTGGTCCGTCCAGCCGGGGCCAGTTTGCGTTTGTCAGGAATCTGAAGCATCATTTCGCCCTAACTTTTCCGAATAAAACTTCATTTGGGGTATTGACAGTGGTATGCGGATTGGCCGAAAGTCATGATTGCTGCTAAATGGTCTGACCTATATCCAGCCAAAACGAGAGCGAATGAGCTTTTGCGCCGAATAAATTAATTAGCACCAACTATGTGAGGTTCCAGAAGATGTCGAATTACCAGATCAATCTTGTTTCAGGCTTCCGCAAAGGAAGTTCATCCATCGATCAAGCTGTGAGAGCCTCCCTGATGCTCCTCGTCGCGCTCGTGATGGTATGCCTTGCGACGATTTCCGCCAGCGCGCAGCTTGCCGGCAAGGGTTCCATCACCGGTACAGTAGCCGATCCCTCCGGTGCCTTTGTGCCCGGCGCGACGATCACCGCCACAAATCCGGCGACCGGCTTTTCCCTGACCCAGATCAGCGCCAGAGCGGGTGAGTTCACCATCTCGCCGCTCGATCCCGGCGTCTATACCGTGACTGTGTCCGCTCCCGGCTTCCAGAAGCTCAGCCAGCAGGATGTCCACGTCAACGCACTCGAGGTCTACTCCTACAGCCCCCGGTTGACGGTTGGCGGAACAGACCAGACCATCAGCGTCGATACCGCACCGCCGCAGCTAGAGACCAGCAACGCAACGCTCGGCGCGACCATGGAAAACGATATGTACTCCGCGCTCCCCATCGAAATGGGCGCGTATGGCCAGCCCGACCAGCGCCGCGCGACTGACTTCGCCTTCCTGATGCCTGGCGTTCAGGGCAACAATACTAGTGGAAACGCCACTACCAACACCGGTATCGTCAACGGATCGGGCAGCCGCGGTGCGGTCAGCGCCGTGTATATCGATGGTCTCCCCTTTGTGCGCGCCGGCGGTAACGGCGACCCACGTTTCGTTTGGACAGCGATTTCGGTCGATGCAGTCGATCAGTTCCAGGTTCAGACCAGCGGCTACTCGGCGATTTACGAAGGCCAGGGAATTCAGAACTACACCGTCAAGGCTGGCGGCAAGGCGTATCACGGCGCCGTATATGAGTTCTTCCGTAACACCGCGCTCGATACATGGGGCTTCTTTGGAACCGTCCCGAACCCTGCGACCGGAGTGCCGGTAAAGCCTGTAGAGCACAGCAACGAGTACGGTATCAACCTCAGCGGTCCGGTCATTCCAATCGGTCGCTGGAGGGAAAAGCTCTTCGCCTTTGGCAACTACAACGGCTTCCGCTACGCCAGCGCAAACCCAACACCGATGACATTCCCGACTTCGGCACAGCAGGCCGGCAACTTCCAGGGCGTCGTTGTTCCCACGACCACGACCAACTACTTTACCAACCCTGCGATCGGCCTGTTCGACCCCAACTCGCAGGCAGCTTGCACGGCCAACAGCAACACCGGTCCTTGCCGTTACCGCTATGGTTTTGGTCCTGGCGCTGGCGTCGGTGCGGCCGGTAACCCGGTTTCGCTCTGCGTGGCAAATCCCTCCAGCTGCGTTGATATCATCCCGTCGAACCAGTTCTCGGCTGTCGCTCTGAAGATGCAGAGCTACCTGCCTGCTGGTATAAGCAACATCAACCAGAACAACTACGTCTCGCAGAACCGTACGGGTCTGACGAACTGGTCGACGACAGAGCGTGTCGACTACATGATCACTTCGAAGAACACCCTCACGCTGGTTGCAGCCATCGGCCGTCAGGCCAGCTCCAACCCGGTCGGGCAGAACACCGCTGGGCGTAACGTCGGGCCGATTCCTTATAACTTCGGCCAAACGTTTGCTCCGAAGACCGCTGTCGGCGTCATTGAAGATACCTACGCGATCAACTCGCACCTCGTAAACCAGTTCAAGTACGGCTACGCCCGCTACAACGGACCGACCTTCGACGCCGATCAGCTTCCGAAGTATGCTGCGACGACGATGGGCCTCTCCGGTCTTCCCGCTGGCCCCGCGCAGCAGGCATTCCCAATCACGACGTTCTCCGGCGTCAATGCCCCCACCAACTGGGCCGGTACCAGCCCCGGTGTCACGATCGCGCAGAACTACACCATGCTGGACAATCTCCAGTGGGTGAAGGGCAAGCACACCATTACGGTCGGCGCGCAAATTGCCTGGCTGGACTACAACGTACTCTCCGCCACGGGTGGTTCCACTCCGTTGACTCTGGCCAACACCGTCACCACGACGGCGGCTATCACCCCTTCAACCAATGCCTCCCCGAAGTATGTGGCTACCGCCAACACGGGTAACGCCTACGCCAGCTTCCTGGTCGGCCAGATCGGTACCGGCAGCTTTACCCAGTACGCAGTGCCTACTGTCGATACCCGCTTCCGCGCCATCTCGCCCTACATCCAGGACAATTGGAAGGTGTCGCAGAAGCTCACGTTGGATCTCGGCGTTCGCTACGACATGTTCCCCTCGCTGAAGGAAGCAAGCGACCACCAGAGCTTCTTCAGCCCCACGACTCTGAACCCGATCACTGGCTTGAACGGCGCTCTGCTCTTTGCGGGAACCGGCTCCAACACCTGTAACTGCAGCACACCGGTGAAGAACTACTACAAGAACGTCGGCCCCCGACTCGGCGTTGCGTACCAGTTGGATTCAAAGACTGTGATCCGCGCCAGCTACGGAGTCATGTTCACGCACGGTAACGCGGTCGGCGGTTCGGCAAGCAGCCTTGGAACCCTTGGCTTCTCGGCTGCACCCAGCTTCGCTACCAGCGGAACACTGCTCAGCACGTTCTCTCTGGCTGGCGCAAACGGCGCGATCCCGTCCTTCGCCGCACCTTGCGCGACCGCGGCTGGTCCGGGCTATGGCACGGGTTACACCCTCTCCACCACCGTCGGTTGCGGTGGCGCAACCTACACCGGCACACCGCTCGGTATCGGCTTCCCCGACACCTACCTCGGCAGCCGCGCACCAGAGTACATCAACTACACCTTCGGCTTCCAGCACCAGTGGTCGAACACCTTCACCTCCACCATCACCTACGTCGGCACACAGGGTCACTTCCTGCCCGCCGATGGAAGCAATGCTCGTGGCTACTTCGCCGACCAGCTCGATCCGAAGTATCTCTCCCTCGGTTCGAACCTGAATCTGGCCGGCACTGCGCTGACCACCTACTGCGCGGCAAATGCTGGTCTCTGCCCCGCAACCCCGGCCGGCTTCAACGCCACCCAGACACTGGCTCAGTTGCTGAAGCCTTTCCCATACCAGAACGTCTCGGACAGCTTCGGCTACGTGGCTAACTCGCACTACAACGGTCTGCAGGTTTCACTGAACATGCGCGCCGCTCACGGTCTCACCTTCATGGTGAACTACACGTGGTCGCGTGCCATCGACGATGGCGGCACCTTCCGCACGGGTTATGCGATTCCTCTGGCATTCTCGAACTCCGGTCAGGCCTTTAGCCAGGACGTGATCGAGAAGACGGTATCGACCACCAATCAGCCCAACCACGTCGTCGTCACGGGCGTATGGGAGCTGCCAATCGGCAAGTCGATCCTGAACAGCAACCGCTTCGAGCGTGTGATTCTCGGAGGCTTCAAGTTCTCTGAGATCTTCCAGGCCTTCTCCGGTTCGCCCCTGGCAATTACGGCCTCGGCCTGCCAGACCAACCCGGCGCAGATCACCTGCGAACCAACCCTCAACCCGAACTGGTCCGGTCCGGCACGCCAGGGTGGCAAGTGGGGCGCGGGCGTAACGACCGCAACCTACAACCAGGCGATAAACCCGGCCTCGTACTTCATTGCGCAATCGGCCGGTACAACCACGGCGCCAACTGGCCCGTTCATCGCACCGTCAACCCTTGTCACCAACGCGACGTTCCCCAACGGATCGCCGTTCGCACCCAACTACACCTTCGGCAATGCACCCCGCACCGGGGTCTACGGCATCACTGGCCCCGGCAACTACAACCTGGACCTCGCTCTGGTTCGCAACTTCCCGTTGCACCTTACCGAGACCTCCCGCCTTGTCTTCCGGGCCGAGATGTACAACGTCACCAACCACACCAAGTTCAACGTCGCCAGCACTCAGGTCGGCAACTCAAGCTTTGGTCAGGTCACAGCGGATCCCGCAGCAACCCGTAAGTCGGCACAGTTCAGCGCCCGCATCGAGTTCTAACCTCTCACCCTCCTGAGACAGCACTGCCGCCCCGAATCCTGGGGCGGCAGTGTTGCGTTCGGAGCTAGCTCACCGAGTCTGTACTGCGCTTGCGCCACACGACCTTCACGTCATCGCGCCAGCGTTCGTCAATCGCGACCAGCGTCCACTCCACGCGCGGTGAGAGGTGCCGCAGCACAACCTCCGTCGCCGGATGAACGCGCAGTGCCGGGGCAACTAGAATCAGGCGCGGCGCAAGGTTGCTCAGCGGAATCCCGCCAAAGTAGCCGTGCCGTTGGAACTCCCCAAGTCCTGTCGCCTGATCGGGATTCTGCATGTGGTGCCAGCGAACTCGAATCCAGTAGTCGAGCCCCTGCAGCGCCAGTTGCGGGTCTTCCGCGGCTTTCAGTTCGATCACTACCAATCGCCCGTCGTCAGAAATCGATAGCAGATCCAACATGCCGCGATCATTCGCAGCAAACGCCGGGACCTGCGTATAGACATGCGCTGGGCTCAGCTTCGCATCGATCAGCGAGACATCGCGGCGAACCTGGCCTTCGAGCCAGCGCTCCGGCTGCATCCGATAAAGCGGGTCGCGCTTATCGCCACTTGCCGAGCGTCGTTCGCAAAGCCGCGCAACCATGTGCCGCAGGTCATCCTCATTGTCCCGGTTGAGCGGCGTCTCGTTGGCTCCCGCGCCGAAGGTGATCTGCTCCATGCGGTTGAACGACTCGTTCGATGCGCCGATGCGAATCCGCGCGAACTCCAGCCCATGCAGCAGAAACGCCAGTTCCGAGCTGCTCCGGAGTCTCTGCTCCACAATATCTTTCGCGGCATCGGGGACAATCGCAAGGATGCGCGCGATGCTGTCAGCAAAACGCTCCTGTGCCGAAGTGATGTTGGGGGCGTGGATCAGCCGGGTGCTCAGATTGCCATGATCGGCTGGGTCGCGATGCTCAAGCTCCTCGCCGCGCTGGTCCAGCTCCAGCAACTCCCACTGCGCCGGGTTGCCGCCCAGCCACGCCATCCGCGAGAGGGTTGCTGTCCCCATGCCGCGCGGGACGATCACCTTCAATCCCTGGATCAGCCGACGCCCTCCGCTTGCCTGCCGACTAGCCTCCAGCCACAGAATTCCGAAAGTCAGGATACTGTCAATCGTGACCGGCGGCTCCTCGTCATTGACCGCAATCACGGCCCAGCTCTTGATTCCCTGCGAAAGCAGACCGCGCGCATACGCTGGACCAAAGCTCTTCTCCAGATCCATCGCGGTACGAAATGCTTCGGGCTTCCAGTCTGGCAGGTTCCGCTGCAGCGCGCGCTCCAGCACTTTCACATAGCGAACCCGCGTGGCTTCACGAGTCGATGGCGTCCGTCGGTCTTTGTCGCCCACGACGTCCAGAAAGTGCGGCTTGGTCTGCCCAAACTTGTGGGTACGAATGCGCAGAACTTTGCTGCGGAGCTCTGTCGCGCCCACTCGCCGGACGAGGTTCCGGTCAGTCCCCCACAGGTGCAGCGTGCAGCGGCCATGCTCAGTCGAAAGCGCATACTTCGCCTCGCGCATGTCGAACAGCACCTTGCCATCCTCCATGACGACGGCGGCGGGATACTCGGCCAGAAAGGCTTCGAGCGCTGTGGCGATATCCTCGGGTGACTGCTCTGGTACACCTTCGCTTATCGGGCGCGGCACTACCAGTGCTTCGCAACGCGAAGGTGAGTAATGTGCGCGAGGTGGTGACGAGAGTGCCATGCATACAACATCGTCGCAAATTCGATTGTCATTACGCCCTGCTCGGAGTGTCGGAAGCCGCGCTGAAACTGCTCCGGCGTAAGCGACTGAAGCAGCATCACCCACCGCGCATGCAGGCTTTCAATCAGCTCGAGCGACCACTCCACTGGTGCATACAGCGAGTCGTGAAGCTCGGCAAACGCCTTTTCGTCATAGCCGATAACGCTTGGCGTCTCCTCGGTCAACGCCATGCGGACGCGGAAACAAGCCGTCATGTGGCTATCTGCAATGTGCGCGACGAGCTGACGAACGGTCCAGCCGCCATCCCGATACGGCGTGTCAAGCTGCGCGGTGTCCAGGCCACTGACTGCATTGCGAAGCTGCGACGGCAGCTCCGAGATGGTCTCAATTGCGAAGGCGAGTTCGCCGTGCGAAAGTGGGCCGGCCGCAGGCCTCTTAAACTTTCCAATCGGATAACGGGGGTCTGGTGCGGTTGGCGAGGGAATATTTGCGTCGAGACTCATGCGGCCTTTGTAGCACAATTGAAGTGTGAGAATCCCGCGTATTGCTGCAGCCCCGTTAATTTGCTCGACGCTTCTGTTCGCCGCGTGCCACGGTAGTTCGTCGGGCGCGCCGCCGACGGCCAAGCCATCGGTCGAGGCCAGACTTGCGGCGCTGGAGAAACCGGACCAAATCCAGACTCCCCCCCCCCTGATTACGGGCCAATTTGTCGGCTTCGACCGCAACGGATACCCCGGTGATAATCGGGTGCCAGAACTTCACAAGCACTTCGCTTTTGTTGGGTTTTGGCTCAATAATCCCCCCGGAGCAAAGCAGAATGGCTGGGCAGGGAAGCGTCAAAAGCTCAGGGATGCAGGCTTCGGATTTCTCGTGCTGTGGAACGGTCGGCTGGAGGCGGAGCTCAAGTGGTCGAAGGTCAAACCCGCCGCGATTGGACAGCAGGATGCGGCAGCAGCGATCGCAGCGGCCCGCCGAGAAGGTTTTCCAAAGCGCACCATTCTCTTTCTCGATCAGGAAGAGGGCGGAAGGCTCGAAGCCGCGCAGGACGCCTACTTCTTCGCCTGGACGGAAGCAGTTGCGGCGTCGGGATATCGTCCAGGTTCGTACCTGAGCGGGCAATCAACGCCAGACGGGATCGGCCCGGACGGCAAGCCGGCGACGATTACGACCGCAGAAAATGTTCGCCACGAGGTCGCCGCTCGCCACCTGCACCCTGTAGTCCTGTGGGTCGCGCAGGACGCCTGTCCGCCAGCGCCGGGTTGTACGATTCGGCCACCGAATCTAAAGAACAGCGGCACGATCGACGCCGAGGTTTGGCAGTATGCCCAATCTCCCCGGCGGCCGTCGCTCACAAAGGCTTGCGCACAGACCTATGCGAGCGACGGCGAGTGCTACGCCGGAGTGACGAGCGATTTGTTTCTGGATCTCGACGTCGCAAAGTCGGCCGATCCTTCGCACGGTCGGTAAAGCCTTACGCCAGACATTTCTTAGCGTATTCAAAGCACTTGGCCACTTCCGCTACGCTGTCCGAATCCGCTGGTATCTGGTATTCGTACTCGATATTCGCCGGAAAGGTGTATTTGTTCTTCCGCATCAACTGCAGAACTTCCTTGATCGGCGTCTGGGCCGTGCCCCACGGCAGGTTCGCCGAGGCGTAGCACTTGTCCGGCTTCATCCGGTCCTTCAGGTGGATGTTCGAGATGCGATCATGAATTTGCGGGATATAAGCGACCGCGTCATAGCCAGCGGCGGTGAAGTGGCCGATGTCGAGATTCACGCCGATGTACTTGCTGAAGCCCATAATTTCCTTGAACGTCTCCGGCTTTGCAAACTCCTCGTCGTCGAAGATGTTCGCGTGGCCGTGCCCCGCCCACATCATCTTGTGCTTGTCGGCGAAAGGTGCCACCCGCTTCGCGAACTCGACGGTGGAACTGGAGGAGATCGCGCGAACACCCAGATCGCGCGCCATCTGGAAGGCGTACTCAATCTCGTCATCCTTCATGGTCATGCGCATGTTGTAGCAAAGAATCTGGACGTCGACGCCGGCGTCGTTGTAAGCCTTGCGGACACCCTTCCAGGTGGATGCATTTGCGGCCATGCGCCAGTCAGCGATGGTCTTCTGCATGGCCTCCTGCTCGGGAGTCCTCGGGCCGGCACCCGGTCCGCGCGGAGCCGGTGCTGTCCCAGCCTTCATCATCGCGGCCTGTCCGGAGGGGCTATTAGCCGGGCAGCCATTGGGAGCTTCGGCAACAGGACCAGACGGCCGCGGGCCGAATCCGCCACCTGGCAAAGAGGGCATACCCGCAATTGCTTCCGCGTCGCCCGACATCAACTCCGCTTCGCTCAGGCCAATCTTCTGCATGACCGCCGGAATCTGCTTCTTATCGACACCCTGCCGAAAGCTGTGGGTGATAGCGCCAATTTGGACTCCGTCAATCTTGGAGCCCTGAGCCGCAAAGCTCGTACGCGGCAACGCAAGGCTGCCGGCTGCAGACACAGCTAATTTCGCAAAGTCTCTTCTGCTTAGATTCATCATTTCTCCCATGGCTGCTATATCGACCAAGCTATCATACAAACTTATGCGTATTGACCTCGAAGGTAGACTCCCACAATGCCAACTCTTTCTGTAATCCGTCCCGCGAAGATTTGTAACTGAAACCGCCGCACAATCCCTATTCAATGTATGTACTATCCTTCTTGGATTTCTTAGGGGTGTGCCGATGCAATTGAATTCTCTTCAACTTCGCAAATGTGCAAGTTTGCTCACGTTTGGTCTCTCGATCTCCGCATGCGCCCTATCCATGCACGCTCAGGATGTTCAGCCCAAGTTGGAGATGGACTGGAACAAGACGCTGATCGTGTCGAAATCGACGCCTACCTTGCAGGTGGTGACGAACCCAATGCTAAATCCCGGGTCGCCGATCCACGACGCCTCGTTTGCCGCTCTGAAGGCACTGGGCGCGGATTACGTGCGATATGTCCCCTGGCTCCCGTATCCGAAGATTGCCGTCGCCGAGTTGGATGCCCCAACCAAGGACCACACCTCCTGGGACTTCACCTACATCGATCCTGTGACCAAAGACTTTCTGGCAGCGACCGAAGGCCATTCGACGATCGTCAACTTCAGCACGATTCCAGCGTGGATGTTCAAAACCGATCAGCCGGTCAAGTATCCGGACGACCCCAATCAGGTCTTTTGGAACTACACCCAGGGTACCGAACTCCGCGACCCCAGCGGTAAAGAGTTGGGCGACTACTTCGGACGCCTGGTGAGTTGGTACACGCAGGGCGGATTCACCGATGAGATCGGCAAGCGGCATGAATCCGGCTACCACTACAAGCTCCCCTACTGGGAGGTGCTCAACGAGATCGAAGCCGAGCATAAGACGACGCCGGAAGACTACACCCGGCGCTACGACGCCATCGTCGCGGGCATCCACAAGGTAAGTCCCGAGACGAAGTTCATGGGGCTGGCGTTAGCCAATGCCGGGGGCAATCCGAAGTTTTACGAGTACTTTCTGAATCACAAGAACCACAAGCCGGGAATTCCCCTGGACTCAATTTCATTTCACTTTTACTCGACGCCAACTCTCGAAGAGTCGCTCGACAGTTGGCAGCACACCTTCTTCAATCAGGCCGAGGGGTTTCTGGCCTCGACGCGTTTTATCCTCTCCATTCGCGACCGCCTGTCGCCCGACACCAAGACCGATGCCGATGAACTGGGCGTAATTCTGGCATCGGATGGGTTGGAGATCGCGGCATCCAAAGCTCTGCCGGACCACATTCCAAGTCGCTATTGGAACGCTGCTGCAGCCTTATATGGCTACATTTTTATAGAGCTATCGAAGCTGGGTGTGGATGTCATTGGCGAGTCGCAGTTGGTCGGGTATCCGTCGCAATTTCCCAGCGTCTCGATGATCGACTACAACAACGGAAAGCCCAATTCGCGGTACTGGGTACTGAAGCTGATCAAGGACAACTTCCATCCTGGCGACAAACTGGTAGCGAATCCAGAAAACCCATTCGGTACCGTTGAGGTGGCGATTCAAGGCTTCGTGACTCCGCAGGGCAAGAAGGTGCTGCTGGTGAACAAGACCAACTCCGAAAAGATAGTGAAGCTGACCCCGGAGTTTCAACACGCGTCCATCACCACGGTCGACGAAGCGACTGGAGACGAAGCGCCGCGCGCGGGCAAGGCAGACGGCGCGGACTTGAAGCTCGCTCCGTTTGCGGTTACGGTTCTCGCGACTCAGTAAGCTTCCGATTCCGCAACTCTGTGCCCCCTCATCCCGGCATCATCGGGATCAGAGGGATCCCCGGAATATGTATCGGGTCTCACGTTGCTACCCCCTCCCCCTAAAGTATGTAAAGTTCGGATATAGAGGGGTTAAGTCCGGACTTGGTATGCGGTCGATCAAGAACAAAGGCTGCCGGCGTGGACGCTGGCAGCCTTTATTGTTTGCTGAGTTAATTATAGGTGAGTGAAGGTAGTGATCGTGCCATTTCATTTGGGGCGGGGGGGACGGCAAAGGCTTGAACGGGGATTCGAGGGACAGAGGCGGGATCAGATTGGGTGGATTTGGGTATGATGTTGTCCAAACCCCGCTTCTCCCGTGTCATTCAAATTCTGCCGCGTTTTGCACGGGGGCAATTCAATCGTCAGGGCATAGACCGAAGCGATGGCAGCCAACCCTGTTCTCCACGAATCGCAGCAATTCCAGCCAGTGGTCAAATATTGTTCGGAGATAACCTCGATCTTCTCAAAGAGATTCCCAGCGGATCATGCAGACTCATATACATCGATCCTCCGTTCAATACGCAAAAAGTACAGAAGAGAGATCGCCGGGTGCCCCATTCATCGCGTTTTTGCCGCATGCGATGAGTGGGTATTCGCAGAAGCGAACCTTCTTCCCCTACCCCATCCAACACCCGCCCACTCATCGCGATGGTGCAGCGATGAATGGGGCACCTAAGCTCCCCTCCTGCTCCCCCACCAAACAGAAGGACACCTCAAACGGAAGGGCTCGCGTTCACGCGTGCCGCCAAAACCCCCAACGCATGGCTGATCCTGAGCGGGGTCCCTCGCTGCCTCACCGCGAGGGGCCTCGACGAAGGACATCCGCACTTCCACCCCAAAGCTCCCCCCATCCAAGCCGTTGCTCTCGCCCTTGCCCTTGCCTTCACCCAAAGGTCTCATCCCACCCATCCCGCCTTTATCCCTCGAATCCCCGTTCAAGCCGTTGCCCTTGCACCAAGAAAACCCCGGCAAATCGCGTGTCAAGCAAAATAATTCTCGCCGCACCCGCAACCCACCCGCAATCAGCCATTTACCGCAAAATATAAATGACACAGTCACTACCTCCAATCCCGTATCCTTGAATCAGGTGGAAATTCGCGCGATTGCCACTCCGCAAATGGCCATCGCAGCCGGACCTTCGTCGGACAAGTCCGGACTTAAGTCCCTTAGATTAGGACTTTACATACTTCAAGGGGGGAGGGGGAGGTCGAAGATCGTCCCTTGATCCACCGAAACTGCTCCGCGCTAGGCATCAATCACGCCTCCCCTGCTACTCTTGAAAGATCATGATCCATTCAGACCCGCACAATTACGCCGCCGGAGAACCAGTCCGATGAGCGGTCTGAAAGGCATCGCGAAAAATCTGACGGCCAGCTTCTCCTCCCACCTGGTCGCGGTCCTGCAGCAGGTCGCGCTTACACCGCTGTTTCTAAAGAACTACGGCGCCGCCGGATACGGCGAGTGGCTCACACTCTCCGCTTCGGTTTCGTATCTTGGGACACTGGACTTCGGTATCCAGACCTTCGTCAATCAGGACCTCACCGTCCGCTACCATCGCGGCGACATGGACGAGTTCCACGTCCAGCAATCCACCGCGCTCCGGATGCTGCTCGGCATCGTCGTCGTCGCCGGGCTGGTCGCCTCGTGCGTCTTCCTGCTGCCGCTCGACCACTGGCTTCGGATGGACGGCAGTGCCGGCCCCATCGTCACGGCCCGCGTCGTCAGCGGAGCCGTCTTCACGCTCGCGGTCACAGTCCTCGCCAACATCCTGTTCGGCTTCTTCACCGGACAGTTCATGGTCCTTGGCCGAGCCCATATCGGGCAGTACTGGTCGAACGCAAAAAACGCCTGCATGATTCTCTTCGCGGTCCCCGTCCTGTGGGTGCACGGCAACTTCCTGACCATTGCGCTGGTCCAGCTCGCCGCCGTCCTGCTCTGCCTGATCGGCGTCCTCATCACGCTGTTCCGCGTTGGCCGCGACATCTTCCCCACGCTTCGCCACTGGGATGGCTCCACCGTCGGCGCGATCCTGCGCCCGTCCGGCTACTTCGCGCTCATCTTCTCGTCAAACTTCCTCGTCTTCCAGGTTCCGGTGCTGATTCTGGAGCGCGGTGCAGGACCTGTTGCCGTCGCCATCTTCTCGACGACCCGGACCATCTTCTCCATGACCCGCAACGTCATGAACGCCTTCACCCAGGCGATCGGCCCGGAGGTCACAACCCTCTACGCCAAGCAGGACTGGCCGCGCCTGAGCCGCCTGTACGATTATTCGGAACGCGCTGTCTTCGCGCTGATCCCGATCGCCAACATCGGCGCGTTGTTCCTCTGCCCGCTGCTCGCAAAGATCTGGCTGCACAAGCCCGAGATGTTCGTGCCTGACGTCTACATCCTCTGCGCAGCCGTCTCTATCGTCATGTCGGCCAAGGAACACAAGTTCCAGTTTCAGTTCAGCACCAACACCCACCGGGAACTGGCCCGCTTCCTCTTCGGGACGTACCTCGCGCTCGTCGGCGCATGGTTCCTGTTGATACCGCGCTTCGGCATCACGGGTCTGCTGTGGGCCTGGTTTACTGCGGAGCTGATTCAGGTGCTCTACATCATGCGGCTGAATACCAAATTCTTTGCCCACCACGAGGTTCTGGACGCCAAGTACCCCATCCGCATGTCAACCCTCTCGCTCGTCTTCCTCGGTGGCACTCTGGTTGTTCTGCCCCGGACGGCGCTTCTTGCGCTTCCGCTCCAAACGGTCATCGCGGTCGGTATCGGCCTCGTCATCCTGGCCCTGGATATCCCGCTGTTCGGCCTGATCCCGGTGATCGGCAAGCTGCGTGGACTCGTCCAAAAGCGACTGGCCAAGCCTATGTAACCGAACTCACCACGGATAAAGGACGCTCATCCGCTCCACGCGGAATCCCTGTCAGCTGATGCAGGAACGCATCCCACCGCCCTCCATACTGATCCCATCCACCCAGCGAATTCACCCGCAACCGTGCAGCCGCCGCCAGCTTTGGCCGTAGCGCCGAGTCATCGGCAACCTGCTGCATCCGGTCCGCGAGCGCGTCCACATCGCGGTCCGCGACGATGAAACCTTCCACCGAATCCGTAAATAAGTCTTCCGCACCGGTTGCGTAGGTCGCAATCACCGGACACTCACACGCCATCGCCTGAGCCTGAACCAGCGCCAATCCCTCTTCAATCGACGGCAGCACCATCACATGGCTGCGGCTCATGCGGTCCTTCAGCTCGGCCTGCGAAATGGCGCCCAGAAACGTCACATTGTCCATCGGCAACCGGTCCAGCAGCGGGCGAATATGTTCCTGAATCGCACCAACTACCGTCAGCCGCTTGTTCGGATGCCGCAGCTTCGCAAACGCCTGCAGCAGATACGGCACGCCCTTGCGCAGGCTTACCTGTCCGGCGAACATCACCTCGAAGGTGTCGGTTGGCGGCTCACCGGTCTTTTGGAACTTCTCCAGCCGTACGCCGTAGGGGATTACCTCAACCTTTTCCTTCGGAACTCCCATTGCGATGAAAGACCGCTGCGCCACGGTCGAGGGCACCGTGATCCTGTCCGCAGTTGCATACATCTCTTCCTCGCGGACCACGATGTGCGGAGCCTCCGGCGTAAATGGCACGCCCCACCGGGCAAACTCCTCCGCGATGATCTCCTCCTGGAAGCGCTTGTGGGTCGAGCCGCGATCGCAAACAAACTTTCCGCCCCGCTGCTTTACCTTCGCCCCCGTCATCGGCCCCGCGCCCGCAATCCCGATAAACGCGTCGCACTCCGGCACCACCATTCGGGTCCAGTAATCAAACGCAATCGGGTTTACGCGCTTCATCCAAAGCGAGATCGGCGCCGGATACCACCGGTATCGATCCAGCAGATAATCCGGAGTCTGCACCCACGGAAACGTCCCGACATACTGCCGAGGCACACCCTCGCGCTTCAATCGCAGCCATGGCCACGTGGAATAAATCTTCCGCAGATGCCCTCGCTGCAGCAACTGGTTCGCCAGTTCGAACTGGTGAAACACTCCAAAGGTAGCCTGAACAATCTGCATATCGTTCCTTCGATGGTAGCAGCCGGAAAACGAAATACCGACCACGGATCAACGCGGATAGGTGCGGATTAGGAACAAAACAAATGAATTGGAGAGCAAGACACAAGGCAATCCAAGACCAGATCCGCGTTCCTCAGCGTCCATCTGCGGTCGGTATTTCTCGCCGCGAAGGCAATATCTCTCCACCCACCACTTCCCGAATCCTGCCATCCGCCGTCAGCAAAAAGCTCGTCAGCCCAAACTCATCCGTCCGGGAGACCCGTGCCCCCTCCGCTGCCAGCCGCCCAATCACCTCGCCGCGAGGATGTCCAAAGGTATTCCGCCGCCCGACACTGATCACCGCCTCTTTTGGCCGAACCGCGTCCACAAATGCCTGCGTTGTCGACGTCCGGCTTCCGTGGTGCCCCACCTTCAGCAGCGTCACCGGAGCGATCAGGCCCGATGCCAGCATCGCCTCCTCGCTCGGCGTCTCGGCATCGCCTTCCAGCAGCGCCGACGCCTTGCCGTACTGCATCCGCAACACCACGGAGTCATCGTTCTTCGGCGCGTTCGGGTTCGCATAACCGGCCGCCGGGGCCAGCACCGTTACGTCCACCGAACCCCACTTCACCCGGTCCCCCGCCCTTACATGCCGCACCACAACTCCCAACTCCGCAGCCTCTATGAGCAACGCCGCATACAGCGCCGACTCGGGATCAGCGCCCACCCAAAGCTCCCTTGGACGGAAGTTCCGCAGCACCGCCGGCATCCCACCCATGTGGTCGGTGTGCGCGTGCGACAGCACCACTACATCCACCCGGCGCATCCTCCGCGACCACAGGTATGGCGACACGACCTCCTCGCCGACGTCAAAACGAGCTACCACCTCCGCCGGCCCTCCGCGCCCCACGGGACCGCCAGCGTCTATCAACATTGCGGCTCCCTCCGGGTTTACCGCGAGCACGCTATCTCCCTGGCCCACGTCGATCGCCGTAACCTCCATCGTCGCGGCGGTCCGAGCCACGGGCTCCGGCCAAAGCACCAACGCGGCAATCAGCGGCATCGCCACTGCCGTGGCCGCCGCTCCCCAGCCCGAACGCCGGACTAACCAGCAGCAGCCGAGCCACGCAACTATCGCCATCGCAGCCACCCACCAGACCGGACCTGGAGCGCGAAGATCGGCAGCCGCTAAATGGCTGATCCGCCCAATCGCCCATGCAATCCCGTGGAGCAGGCCGGCCGTCAACGCGCCCGGCACCGCCGCCACCCACCGACTAACCAGCGACCCCAAAAACGTAGCCACGGCTAGCGGAGCCAGCACCGCGATCAGCGGGATGACCACCATGTTCGCTGGCAAGGCGAAGACCGTCGCGCGATGGAAGTACATCGCCATCGGCAGCACCATCACCAATTCGGCGACCGTCCCTACCAGCGCCAGTTCTCCAGCCCATAGAACTGCCTTGAACACCTTGGCTGGCAATCGCCGCGCCCACGGCCCGAGTAGATGCCCAACCGCCTCGCCCCACATCTCCAGCATGACGCGGATCTGCATTGCGCGTGGCTCAAAGTGGCTGCGCGGATGATGAAACACATCGTCCGCCACGCTTGCGTAGCGCAGAAACGTGTACTTGCCGAGCGGAATCGCAATGCCGCCAATGGCGACAATCGCCAACGCTGTCATCTGGAAGCTCGCCTGAAACAGGCTCGCCGGATTCCACACCAGCAGCGCCAGAACCGCCGCCCCGAGCGCATTCAGCGAGTCGCGGTTCCGCGACATCAGCCGGGCTACGAGATAGACGGATGTCATCACCAGAGCCCGCTGCGCTGGCTGCCCAAACCCGGTCAGCGCCGTATATCCGCCCGCTGTAAGGATCGTGGCGACTGTCGCCAACCAGGGCGGAACCCGTAGCCGTCCCAAAATCCAAAACACTCCCGCCGCGAGCAACCCAATATGCAGCCCCGACACCACAAACAAGTGGAACGACCCGGTCCGCTCGAATCCCACGCGCAACCCTCGCGTGAGCCCCGCGCGATCTCCAAACAGCATCGCATCCAGCATCGCCGCGTCCTGCGTGTTCAGCCGCAATTCCGCCGGAAGCATCCGGTTCGGCGCTGACCCCACAAATCCCGCCATCCGGCCCGACGCCCACGCCTGCGCCGCGTATAACCGACACCGCCAACTCGCATCCGACGCCCCAACCGCGTGTACCCGGCTTGCCTCCGAGTTCGCCTCCAGCGCAATTCCCTGCCCGAGCAGGAAATCTCCGTACTGAAACGCGCCGGGGTCGCGATACCGCTGCAAAGGCCGCAACCTCAGGGGCAGCAGAACGCGATCCCCACAACCCAACTGCAAACCTTCAGCGTTGTAAATCGAGACCCGGACCCCACCCGAAACTGGCTCCATCCGACTCACATCCGGCGAGATGTACTCCACCGCATCGACCGCAAGGTCCACTGAAAGCGGATGCGTCCCGCCGCTCTCCTCGGTAGCCTCCCACGCCGGAACCTTATCCGCATCCACGCTTGGCGCCACGGTTCCGGGCCTGACGCGGACCACGTGTGCCTCCACATCGCGGCTCAGATTGTCGGCAAACCCCATCAGCGCTGTCGGATACTCGGGCGAAGGCTGCCACTCTGCCGCTGCCAGCCCCAGCGCTATCCAGATCGCCGCAACCGGCACCCACGCCACGCGTTCGCCTCGATGCAGCGCAACCCCGGCAATACCCGCGAGCAGGATCAGCCCCATCAGCACGAGAATCAGCGGCACAGAAACCCACGCCGCTGCCTGCCACCGCGCCACCACAATCCCCAACGCAAACCACACCGCTGCAGCAGCCAAAGGAGCCTGCCGCAGACGCATTCGTTCGACTAAAACGGGGGCTCGCATAGGTCGTTCAACTCGGGGTGACCGGATATATTCACTCCCATTAGTACACGCCTATCGACGGACCAGCCGAACGACCGTCTCCAGATGAAACGTCTGCGGAAATAAGTCCACCAGATCGACGCTTTCGATCCGGTAAGCCTCCCGCGTCAACACCGCCAAATCCCGTGCCAGCGTCACCGGATCGCAAGAGACATAGACCACCGCCGCCGCTCCAATCCGCGCCAAAACCGCCGCTGCTTCCACCCCGAGCCCGGCCCGAGGCGGGTCGAGAACGATCAACTCCGGCCGCTCCCGCTGCAACTCTCGCGCTGTCAGGAACTCCAGCGTCGTCGCGTGAACCGCCTCAAAGCCTGCCCGTCCCTTGCCGCCCTTCGCGGCAATAGCCAGATCCGCCGCTGCCGAATCTCCAACCTCGACCGCCACCACACGCTTAAACCGCTCGGCCAGTGCCCGCGTAAATAGCCCGACGCCGGCAAACAAATCCCACGCCAGCCCGCCCGAAACGTCTGCGCAGACGAGCTGAACCAGTTCGTCCACCAGCCACCGGTTCACCTGGAAAAACGCTCCACGGCTTACCCAATACAATCGCCCGGCAACCTCATAATTCAGTCCGGGAGCGCCCCAGCCCACGCCATCCCACCGCCGGCGCACCCGGCGATTCAGCTCCGGATCAAGCTCCGCACCGGCCCCTACCAGCTCCGGCACCGTAGCCTTCAGCCGCTCGCAGAGCCCCGGGAAACTCCCTCCATCGCGGTTCGCATCTCGCAGAAACAAAGTCATCTGCAGCCGCGACTCATCCGCCGTACAAAACAGCTCCACCTCGGAGGCAGCCGCCAGCCATCGCCCGCAGTTTGCGTCCGATACACCCAACCCAGCTAATGCTTCCGCGGCGCGCCACAGCAATGGCGCCGCAATCGGACACTCCGACACCGACAGAAACTCATTCGTCGCCCGGCGGCTGTACCCAATGCGAAACCCGTCCCCAACTCGCTCCACTCTCAGCCGAATCCGGTTCCGATACCCCCACGGCTCGCCCTGATGAGTCTGAATTGCCGGAACGTCCGCAATCCGTGCGTCCACCAGAATCCCACGCAGAATCCCCGCCTTAAGCCCTACCTGCGCGGCGTAGGACGCGTGCTGATACTGGCATCCGCCGCAAGCTCCAAAGTGCGCACACCCCGGCGCAACCCGATCTGCCGAAGCCTCCAGGAC